>NZ_JAZBJZ010000013.1:0-64374 GCF_036349135.1 Tumidithrix elongata BACA0141 | reverse complement strand
CTAGTCACTTAATATTCCTTTACATACTCTATCTTTTTCACGCCTACTTACTTATCGAGTTTGCTGAAACTAATGAATTAGGAAGAGTTAATAAAGTCGATCCTCTAGGTATTACTTATTTGAGAATCAGAGGCATGTGGGGCATAGAAAACCCTCTCAATGTCTATGATTATGTGGATTTAGGCTATGACGCAAAAAATGAATTTCAAATAATTGCCATCATGAAAGCAAGCAAATATCAATCTTTCCCAGTTGAGATCAGGAGAGAAATTGAAAATCTTTCAGGAGAGGAGAACTTTGAAATAATGGATCGGCAAATTAGATCTCCTGATAATCCTGCGAAGCTCATAAACGCCAAAATTATTAGTTATAAAAGATAAGATTTTTAATCATGGATGTTGTCTCCCTTTTTTCTGGTTGTGGTGGCTTGGATATTGGTTTTCACAAAGCTGGGTTCAATATAGTTTTTAGTAATGAGTATGACAAATCTATTTGGGCTACCTATGAATTTAATCATCCTGAATTTAAATTAGATAAAAGAGATATTAGAAATATTCAATCTTCTGAAATACCTGACTGTATTGGCATTATTGGCGGTCCACCTTGTCAAAGCTGGAGTGAGGCTGGTGCGGGACGTGGAATCAACGATCTAAGGGGGCAATTGTTCTATGAATACATCAGAATCGTAAGAGATAAAAAACCACTTTTCTTTGTAGCTGAAAATGTTAGTGGCATTCTAGCCGAAAGACATATTCATGCTTTTACCAATATTTTATATATGTTCAAAGATGCAGGATATGAAGTCGCTTATAAGCTACTGAATGCTGCAAATTTTAACGTACCTCAAGATAGGAAACGAGTCATTATTGTTGGCTATCGAGAGGACATGAAAGGAGTTTTTGAGTTTCCTATGGGGAATAAAAAGATTCCCACAATTAAAGATGCCATATATGATTTAAGTTTAGTAGAACCTATTGCAAGCAGTCAAAAAGAGCATAGCGTTTCTAAAATCCCAAATCATGAGTATTTAGATGGTGGTTTCTCTAGCATTTACATGTCAAGAAATCGTGTTCGGGGGTGGAATGAACCATCTTTTACAATTCAAGCAGGTGGTAGACATGCGCCTATTCATCCTCAAGCTAATAAAATGATATTTGTCGAACAGGATAAAAGAATTTTCGATCCAAATTCACCTAAACCATATCGTCGATTGTCTGTTCGGGAATGCGCAAGAATACAGACGTTTCCTGATGATTTCATTTTTAAGTATGACAACATTAATGATGGCTATAAAATGGTTGGTAATGCTGTCCCTGTAAATTTCGCCAATGCTCTAGCAAAAAAGATCTTTGTAGATATTCGAGAGTATCAAACACTCGGACATTGCAATCATTTACTTCAAGTAAATTACCCTAAACAACTTACGCTGCTTAGCCCAAACTGCGTTACAAACGATGCTTTTGCTGTTGTCCCTTAGCAAGAGTGAGCTAGTTTTTTATGGGTAAAGGATTTGGTAGTGCTTCCCGACCAGTGCGTTTGAGCTTGTGCGCGATCGCTAAAAATGAGGCGCATAGGTTAGGAAATTGTTTGGCGAGCGTTCGAGGGTTTGTGGACGAGATCGTCGTTGTCGATACTGGGTCTAGCGATCGCACCGTAGAAATTGCCAAACAACACAAAGCCAAAGTTTTTCGGTTTGAATGGTGCGATGACTTTGCGGCAGCACGCAACTATGCCCTGCGCCATGCCAAAGGGGAATGGATTTTGGTGCTCGATGCCGATGAGCTGCTTGATGCGGCGATTCAGCCTATCCTCACTGAGGTCATGCAACAGCAAACCTGCCTCGCTGTAAATCTTGTCCGCCTTGAGGTGGGAGCCAGTCAATCGCCCTATTCACTCGTATCTCGGCTATTTCGGCGGCGAGCGGATTTAGGCTTTACGGGAATTTACCACGAGCGCATCGATCTCTCTGTGGAGGAGATTATCGATCGCGAACCGCACTGGCAAGTTGTCACTATTCCTGCGATCGCGATTCATCACTATGGCTATCAAACCCATGAGATTGCACGGAAGCAGAAGTACGACTTTGCCAAACGGCTCATGCACAAACATCTAGAGGCTTTCCCTCAAGATAGTTACATGTACAGCAAACTCGGCGCTCTGTATGTGAGCGAATCTTCAAGTATCGACGAATCCGAGCGTGAATCTCTTTCTGCGCTGAGTGGGGAAGATTCTGAGCCGCGAAATCTCAAACTCGCACGGGGCATCGAACTCCTGCAAACGGGATTAAACTTAGCTTTTCAGCATTCCCAGCAAGACCAAACCCTATTTGAGCTTTACTATCATTTGGGTATTGCCTACACCCAGCGATCGCAATCGGAATCCGCCAAACAAGCTTACCAAACGGCTCTGGAGTTGAATGTGCCCGATCTGGTGAAGTTGCCTGCCTACAATAATTTGGGCAGTATTTGGCTTGAGGAAACAGCCTATGATTTGGCGATCGCTGCCTACGAGCGTGCGATCGCGATCGCCCCAGATTTTGCCAAAGGATTTTGTAACTTGGGTATTGCCCTCAAGGCCGCAGGTCGTCTGGGTGATGCTATATCTGCTTACGAACGCGCGATCATAATTGCTCCAGAATATGCGGATGCCTATCAAAATTTAGGGGTAGTGCTGATGCGGTTGGGGCAAGTCCCGTCGGCGATCGCCAACTTTAAACAGGCGATTTTTTACCACGAGCAACAACAAAATTTTGCGAATGCTGAGGCTTTGCGATCGGGCTTGCAAGATATGGGTTTGCTTTGAGAGATATACCTCTAGGCTAGTGGGTTTTTAGTATGGTAGATGACCCTAGCCACTAAAATAATAAGTATACTCGGAAGAGAGAAATCAAGAATCGTGAGCCATCCCAGAAGGACGGAGCTTTAACCCAATTTTTCGGTAAGGAGAAATTATGACCGTCAAGAAACAGTTTGCCAGTTTTGAAGAAATGATTGAGGGATCGGAAGTACCACTCTTGGTAGATTTCTATGCTCCTTGGTGCGGTCCTTGCCAAATTATGGCCCCGATTTTGGAACAGGTAAGCGCGAAGATCGGTGACACAGCGCAGATCGTCAAGATCAACACCGACACCTATCCCAGCTTGGCATCTCAATATTCAATCCGTGCCCTGCCGACCTTCGTTCTGTTTAAGAACGGTCAGCCCGTCGATCGCATCGAAGGTGTGCTCACCGCCGATCAGCTTTACAGTCGGATGCAACAGTGGATTTAGTCAAGCATTCCTAAATAGAAGGCTGTTTAGGTTTTGACTTTAAAGGATTGACGATGTAACGTGGTATAGCCAAATTTTTGAATCGCCGCTCTATGTTTGGCTGTACCGTAGCCTTTGTTTTGCGCTAGGTCATATTCGGGGTAGTCTTTGGCTAAATCATCGATCGCGCGATCGCGCCATACTTTTGCCACAATACTAGCGGCGGCGATCGACAGCGATAATTTGTCTCCTTGAATGACGGTCGTTTGGGGAATGGGAGCGATCGATTGAAATCGTAGAGGCTGATTGCCGTCAATCAGACAGTGGCTCGGCTGGGGCTTTAACTGAGAAATCGCGCGTTCCATCGCCAATAAACTCGCAGCCAGAATATTCATCGAGTCAATCTCTGCCACCGTGGCAGTTCTGATTTGGCAATCAACGGCAATGTCGCGAATCAGTCGATCTAACTCCGTTCTACGTTTGGGGCTTAGCTTCTTACTATCGGTTACCCCTGCTTTCTCTAGGTCGGCAAAAGCAGCGATCGGTAAAATTACTGCGGCGGCAACTACCTCCCCAAATAATGCGCCTCGCCCAACTTCATCCACCCCTGCAACAGGATGATGTTCTAGTTCAAAGGTGCGTAGTTCAAAATTTCGATCGGTCATGCAAAATTAAAGGATACATTTAGCTCAGTTCTCATTCCTACAATCGCCCATTGGTGTGAATGTTCAAAAGTAATTTTGCCACAGCTATGATTTTGAGCGCGATCGCCCTCATGGGTCTGGGATTGCATGGGTGTAATTTTACTTCTTCCAATTTTGCCCCATCTTCTCAAACTACTAGCTCAACGCCATCATTGGGCGATCGCTACGCCTTTAAACAAGGCGGATTTTCTTTGCAAATACCCAAGGGCTGGCAGCCCAAAGCGATCGCCGATCTAAAGTACGAAGCGATCGTCGATCCTAAGGCGATCGCTGGCTTTTCTAACAGTATTAATTTTATTGACGAAGCCTTTTCTGGCTCGCTTGCTGACTATGAAAGTGCGAACTTTCAGTTAGCGGAAAAAGCTTTTAAAAATTTTAAAACGATCGCTCGCACAGAATTCAAAACTGATGCAGGGGCATCAGGCATTCAAATCGCGACGGAATCAGAACAGTTAGGCAATCGGCTGCGCCAAGTTTTCTTTATTGTGGATGCGCCCCAAGGTACAAAACTGATCGTTACTTATACCTGTCTGGCGAAAGATGGCGATCGCTTCGCCCCCCTGTTTGTCGCTAGCTTAAAAAGCCTACAATTCAACTAGTTATATGCAACAGCTTGAATTCATTGTTGTACAGTTTAGGTAAAAAGGTAAAAGACGAAATTAAAAAGAAGGTGAAAAGTTAAGAGGAGATGAGTAATGGCTAAAGATCTTTTTCATGATGTAGTAAAAGAGGCTCTTCGGAGCGAAGGATGGCAAATTACCCACGATACTTTAATTATCGTCACGCCCTACGCACTCAAGAGCCTGCCCAAAAGCTATACCTAGCTGTTCCCAGCCAAACTTACGATCAATTTTTCAGACTGCGATTCGTCGAAGAAATAGTCCAAGAGCAGAAAATTCTTCTGGTTATTTACAACATCAAAACTGGAGATATCCAATGGATAAATTAGAGCAATATCGGCAAACCGTAAAAGAAATTCTGACTGAACATAGCCAGATTAAACCCGTCTATGGTGAGATTCAGATGAAGCTTGTACTCGATCAAGAGCGAGATCGATATCAATTACTCCGCACAGGTTGGCTTGAAGAACGTCGAGTCTACGGCACACTCATTCATATCGATTTAGAAGATGGCAAAATCTGGATTCAATATGATGGGACAGAAATCGGAGTCGCGAATGAGCTAGTGGAACGAGGAATCCCAACAGAAGATATTGTCTTAGCCTATCACTCACCATTCATGCGGCAATATGATGGCTTTGCCGTTAAATAAAGTGATTAGGGCGATCGCGCTTCAACCAAGCCGTCAAGCTTCTTGTTTTGAGGGCAAGATATAAATAAAACCTGAGATTAAGGTGAGGGCAACCGCCAACCAAAATAGCCAAATGGCGAAGGGTAATCGCACGATCAACCAAGCGATCGCCAGAATTTGTACGACAGTTTTGGCTTTACCCCAAAGATTTGCCCCAACGATCTGTGGCTGGGCTGGAGAATTCTGAGAGGAGCTTTGAGAGGAGCTGGGTGCGCCGCGCCATGCTGTAATCACCATCTCTCTTGCCACAATCAAAAATACACCCCAAGCAGGAACCTGCCCCAATTGGACGAGCAACAATAAAGGAGCCAACACCAACAGCTTATCGACCAGCGGATCGAGAAACTTGCCCAGATCGGTGACTTGGTTGAGTTTGCGGGCTAAATACCCATCCAGCCAATCGGTGAGTGCGGCGATTAAAAATGCGACCAAAGCGATCGCGCGACTCAGCTCACTATCTTGCCAACTCAAGATGCCTAAAATTACGGGCACTGCCACCAATCGAGATAGCGTCACCCAGGTTGGGAGGGTAATTGTGCTGGTTAATTGCAACATCAAGGGGAAAAAGTACAATTCATAGCCATCCTACTGCATTACACCCACCGCCTTTAGCAATTACCTCTCGCCTCAAGCAAACTTTCAGATTAGTATGTGTCTATTAATGTGGATGAATTTGGAGGCACCTTCATGTCAACAGAAAGTAATAAATATAGACTGATCACCCGCAGTGACTTTGATGGTGTAGTCAGTGCAGTTTTGCTAAAAGAGCTAGATATGATTGATGACATTAAATTTGTTCATCCTAAAGATATGCAGGACGGCAAAATTGAGGTAACAGATCGAGATATCACCACCAATCTTCCCTTTGTGGAAGGCGTACATTTAGCCTTCGATCATCACCTCAGCGAAACGATTAGGGTGCAAGAAGGGCGGGACAACCATGTGATTGAAGCAGATGCTCCTTCGGCGGCAAGGGTTGTATATAACTACTATGGTGGTAAGTTCAAGTTTCCCAATATTCCACAGGCGATGATGGAAGCTGTAGATAAAGCTGATTCAGCTCAGTTTAGTTTGGAAGAGATTTTGAATCCCGAAGGCTGGGTATTGTTGAGCTTCTTAATGGATTCCAGAACGGGTTTGGGGCGATTTAGAGAGTTTACCGTTTCTAATTATCAACTGATGATGCAGTTGGTAGATTCCTGCCGCAACAGTTCCATTGAAGAAGTAATGGCACTTCCAGATGTAAAAGAACGCGTAGATCTCTATCGCGAACACGAAGAAAAATTTAAAGAGCAACTGAAGCGATGTGCGACTGTCCATGACAACCTTGTGGTTTTAGACTTACGCAACGAAGAAGTTATCTATGCGGGCAATCGCTTTATGATTTACGCCCTCTTCCCTGAGTGCAACATTTCAACCCATGTGATTTGGGGAGTAAAGCAGCAAAATACAGTATTTGCAGTAGGTAAGTCGATTGTAAATCGCACTTGTAAACTTAACATTGGACAGTTGATGCTCAGATATGAGGGAGGCGGACATGCCAACGCTGGTACTTGTCAGATTCCCAACGATCGCGCCGAGCAAGTTTTACAGGAGCTGATTGAGAGCATTATCAAAAACAGTTAAGCCTTGAGAATTGAATCCATTCAAAATCCTAAAAGTCGAGATTTGCAGAGTTCAACCTTGCAAACCTCGACCTTTGGAAACTACTCCATTCTAGCCCTCCCCTTGCATTAGTCGCGAAGCGACTTCCCATAGGCTATGGGAGGAAGATTTCTAGTTTCCCTAAAAATGCCCTTAACGAGAGGGTTCGTAGACAGGGGCAGCAGTTTGAATCACCTTCTCCATTAACCAAGGAACGATGCGATGGGCGATCGCCGCGATGCGACTTTGCCAATCTACAAAGATTTCAGGAGATTCAGAGAGGACTCCCTTCACCAGTGCCTCGGCAACCTGTTTAGATGTGCTGGGAACAACCCATCGGAATAGCTGCATTTGTCGCACCATATCTGTATCAGTTAGAGAGGGAAGCAAAGCCAGCACGCGGACGTTATGACTGGCTAGTTCTCCACGCAATGCCTGGGTAAAACCTAAGATGGCAAATTTCGTTGCTGAGTAGGTAGACATTGTGGGTGCAGCCAACTTACCCATCAAGCTAGAGACATTCACAATCACACCGTCTTGCTGCGAAGCCATGCGTCTGGCAACTAAGCGCGTTACGGTATACAACCCCATGAGATTGACATTAATCTCTTCTTGTACATTTTTGAGTTTAGATTGCAAAAATGGAGCTTGATGGGCGATACCCGCGCAATTTACCAAGAGGTGAATCGGACCATAATCTCTCCAAGCCTGCGAAATCGTGGTGCTCAAAGCTTCAACTTTAGTTAAATCTACAGCCAAAGGAATTGCTTGCACGTTCAATTCTTCAATTTCGGCAGCAAGATCGGCTAGGGCTTGGGCATTACGAGCTAAGAGCAGCAGACAACTCACACCTTGGTTTGCTAGTTCTAGCGCGATCGCTTTCCCAATCCCCCGTGAAGCTCCAGTAATCAGAGCTGTTTTCCCTTTGAGTTTCATGTGTTCCTCCTAGATTTGAGGTGTCACTATTTGCATTCGGAGATTTGCTCCGTACACTTTTGCAAATTGCAAGCTGCACAATTCAAAACAACAATGACTTTAGGATTGGTAAACCCCTAATCAGACAGCGGCGATCTGTTCCCCAGATGCAATACAATTGCGATCGCTTTATCTTGCGTATGTTTTGGATTGTGTTTCCGAACAGGCGAGTGGAATGTTTAAATCTGTTCTAGAAGTCAGCTGCTTTATATGAATTTGCTATGTAGTGAAAGCAAAGATAGTGACGTGAGTTCAATCGTCGTAGATAGGTAGCGTTGTGAAATGATATTGATCGAAAAATTGAAAAAAAGATTGAAAACCAAATTAAACGTTTGTGGCAATACTGAGATTGCAACGTTAGACAAAAAGAGTGGGGAACCGATTGGTTAGTTTGTTTGGCATGGATCTCACTCCTTGTAGGTGTAAATACCTATTGGTTTTATTCCGACAGCTTCAACTTAGCAAGGGGATCAATTCACAACAATATACCATTCGACATATTTCTTGACATGACGTATGTTCTCTGTATTTAAACAGCGAAGATGAGGAATAGTTCAATTTGTAGCGACTCCGACTAGCCGATCTGTTGAGCTAGCATGGCATGAGAAGCTGAATCGCGATCTAATCTATTTGACTAGACCAGATCGTAAGGCTCTCACAGCAGCTTGGGTGCGATCGTCAGCACAGAGTTTGTTAAGAATATTTCTGACATGGGTTTTAACTGTGCCAACGGTAATGTAGAGGCGTTCGGCAATTTCGGCATTGCTATAGCCATTGACGATTTCTGCCAGAACTTCAAGTTCGCGTTCAGTAAGCGGTGTGGCTTCTAAAATTTGCTTGTATTCAGGCTGAGATGCTTCAATCTCGACGGTTGTCGTACTGTCTCCCTTGCGGACTTGACTGAGAACGATACTGGCGATCGCTGGATCGATCCAAGAGTTACCCTCCGCTGTCAGTTTTAAAGCTTGGAGGAGATTCTCAGAGCTGATGTCTTTGATGCAATAGGAGTCTGCCCCAGCGGCAAACGCTGCGAGCACCGTGTCTTGGTTATCCGTTAGGGTCAAGATCAAAATCTTGGGGGTAGCACCTGACTCAAAGGCATGGGCTTTAATTTGTCTCGTGACCTCAACGCCATCAATATCAGGAAGCCCTAGATCGACAATCACTACATCGGGCTGCTGCTGAATCGCCTTATTTACACCTTCATTTCCTGTTGCAGCCTCTCCTACCAAGGCAAGATCGCTCTGCTGTTGCAGGGTAATCTTCATGCCTACACGGGTGAGGTCATGATCTTCGATTAGCACAACACGGATTTGACTCATAACTTAAAAACGGGTGATGAAACTTTTTGAGCAACTTGTTTTAAAAGCATTGCGAAACGTGCAACTTAAAAAACAAAGAGAATGGGGTGATCTGCACTTACTACTAATCAGGATTGCACACAAGGGGACAGATTGAACAGCAAACATCTCTTCTGGCTTTACTTCATCTCGTAAATCTCAAATTCAGACCGAAATTTTGTCTTTAACAAAGTTGATTTTTCAAGCGATCGCCAAACCCTTTTTAATCTTGTCCTAATGGTGACTTTGGTCATGGCAATATGTGTGACCTTTGTCTGATGCTGAGCATCTAGGAAAGCATTTAGTGTAAATTGAAGACTAGGCGTGTTGAAATTACTGCAAACCCACTTAACCTAAACTTAAAATGGCTGGCGAAAAAATCTACGAAGGCAAAGCCAAAATCCTCTACACCACAGACGATCCAAATATATTACTGACGCATTTTAAAGATGATGCCACTGCCTTTAACGCTCTTAAAAAAGGCACAATCGAGCATAAAGGGGCAATGAACTGTGCGATCGCCTCTCATCTATTTGAATACTTAGCTACTCAAAATATTCCGACCCACTTCATCCAACAAACTGCCCCCGATCGAATGCAGGTCGTGGCAGTCAAAATTCTACCTTTAGAGGTAGTCGTGCGAAATATTGTGGCGGGCAGTCTTTGTAAACGCACAGGAATAGCTATTGGGACGGTGTTAAAGCAACCTTTGGTTGAGTTTTATTATAAAAATGACGACTTAGGCGATCCTCTTTTTACAGAGGATCACATTGCATTGATGGCGTTGGCAAGTCCCGAGCAGGTTGCCCAACTACGGCAAATGGCACTAACAATTAATCAACACTTGCAAGATTTCTTTCTTAACTGCCAATTAATCCTTGTCGATTTTAAGCTTGAGTTTGGCATTGATGCCCATGGCAATTTGCTTTTAAGTGATGAAATCAGTCCTGATACCTGCCGTCTCTGGGATCAAACCAATCTAGATCCGCAAGCACGTATTATGGATAAAGATCGATTTCGACAGGACTTAGGAAATGTTGCTGCTGCCTACCAAGAGGTCATGGCAAGGATTCAAGCGGTAATTTCACAAAAAACCCCTTGATAGGCGATACTTAATAATGGAATGTTAAGTTTTCTAAGTTCTAAACTAAGGGTCTAATCACTTAGTTTCGCAGTTTAAGTTTCAATGAAGTTCCAAGTTGGTGTGTGAGTCACTCGTATGCGTATAAATCTAGTCGTGCTACTGGCCTTGGTTTCTCCGAATGTGCTTTTGCTTGGGACTCCAACGCAAGCACAGGTTGTCTCTCCTCAGCCAGCGATCGCACAAGCTTCTCCAAACCCTGTAGTACCTGCGACCCCTGCGACGCCTACTGTTGACCCCTCTACAACGCCTACTGCGCAAGTCCCTCCTAAACCCACTGCTCCGACAGAGCCTGCTACACCAGTTCCTGCCACACCAGCTCCTGTCACACCAGCCACTGAACCTGTCACTCCTCCCGCACCTGCAAATGAGCCACAAGTACTTGTGGGTGAGGTTGTTGTAAAAACTGCTCCCGATCAGCCGCCACTACCTCCTGAAATCGAAAAGCAGGTCTATGATGTAATTTCTACAAGACCAGGACGTACAACCACAAGGACTCAACTCCAGTCAGACATCAATGCTGTCTTTGCCACAGGGTTCTTTTCTAACGTTCAAGCTGAGCCAGAAGATACAGACATTGGCGTACGCGTAACCTTTTTCGTCATGCCTAACCCAGTTTTAAAAGCAGTTAAAACGGATGGCACAAAAGTTTTAGAGCCTGGGGTGATCGATCGCATTTTTGGCTCTCAAATCGGCAAGGTTACAAACCTCAAAGATTTACAAGCTGGCGTCAAAACCTTAGAAAAGTACTACCAAGATAACGGTTATGCCTTAGCGCAAATCATCGATATCAAAGCACAACCTGATGGCACTGTCACCTTGGTTGTGGCTGAAGGTGAGGTCGAAGACATTAAAGTTGCCTACTTGAATGAAGAGGGCAAAACGCAAGATAAGGATGGCAAGCCAGTGGGTGGTACAACCCGTGACTTTATCATCACAAGAGAGCTGAGTCTCAAACCTGGTGATGTCTTTAACAAATCGAAAGTTCAGTCCGACCTACAGAGAGTATTTGGATTAGGGCTATTTGATGACGTTAACCTAGGTTTAGCCCCCGGAACCGATCCGCATAAAGTGATCGTGACGGTCAATGTCAAAGAACGTAACACTGGCTCGATCGCCATAGGTGCAGGTCTAAGCTCAGCAACGGGTCTGTTTGGGACAGTGAGTTTCCAACAGCAAAACCTTGGTGGTAATAACCAGAAGCTCGGACTAGATATTCAATTAGGCGAACGAGAACTACTATTTGACCTCAACTTTACCGATCCTTGGTTGGCAGGCGATCCAAATCGCACCTCATTTACTGCCAATATTTTCAGCCGTCGTGTGTTTAGCTATGTGTTAGATAGCCCTGTTGGTGTTGGGACCAACAACGATACAGCTCAGATCAATCGCATTGGATTTGGGTTTAGTTTCTCCCGACCTTTAGATGTGGGCACAACGGCTTCCATAGGTGCGCGTTTTGAGCGGGTTCGAATTACTGATAGTAACGGCAATACCACTCCCCTTGATGTCCAAGGAAATCAGTTAACCATCGATCCTTCTGGACAAGATGACTTGCTTTTGTTGCAATTTGCTTATGCCAAAGATGGACGCAACGATCCAATAAAACCAACCTCTGGCTCAGTATTTCGGATTGCCGCCGAGCAGTCGATTCCCTTTGGGAATGGCTCGATTTTCCTCAGCCGTCTGCGTGCTAGCTACAGTTTCTATATCCCCGTGCAGTTCTTAAATTTCTCAGAAGGGGCGCAGGCACTAGCATTTAATTTCCAAGCTGGTACAGTTTTGGGTACCTTACCTCCATACGAAGCCTTCCAGATTGGCGGTAGCAACTCTGTCCGAGGTTGGGATGAAGGCAAAATTGGTAGCGGTCGCAGTTTTGGTCTCGTCTCGGCTGAATATCGCTTCCCTGTCTTTAGTATTGTTGGTGGCGTGTTGTTTGCAGACTATGGTACTGATTTTGGTACGGGCACAGCAGTCATTGGAAACCCTGCTGGTGTGCGCGGCAAGCCCGGTAATGGTGGCGGCTATGGTGTGGGTGTGCGCATCCAGTCACCCCTAGGTGCAATTCGCGTTGACTATGGTATTGGTACGAATGGCTCAACCCAATTTAGCTTTGGCTTAGGTGAGAAGTTCTAAAAAACGTAACTTTCGATCATTCACTTTAAGTACTCATGGCTAATCAACAAACGATCGCAGCTCCTTTTAGCCTGTCTGGAATAGGCTTGCATACGGGTGAGGCCACCTCTGTGAGGGTTTTGCCATCGCCACCTGACACCGGTCGTTACTTTGTCCATGATGGTCACTCAATTCCAGCCCTCGTATCTACTGTATCGCCAACTCAGCTCTCTACTGAGCTTAAAACTGCAACAGGTGCATCTGTGCGCACGGTTGAGCACCTGTTGGCAGCGTTGTTTGGCATGGGGATTGATAATGCTCGGATTGAGCTAGATCGTCCCGAAGTCCCAATTTTAGATGGCTCTGCCTTGCCTTGGGTCGAGGCGATCGCTCTTGTTGGTATTGAGTCTCAAACAGTCTCCTCACCGATCTTCAAACCACTCAGCCAAACTATCTCGGTCCAGCATGGGGATGGTTTTGTTGTTGCTCTACCAGCCAATAGCTTGCGCTTTACCTATGGCATTGAGTTTGATACCGAAGCGATCGGCAAACAATGGTTTAGCTGGGCTCCTAGTGCGACCAATTTTTTTGCTGAGTTTGCCCGAGAAATTGCCCCTGCTCGTACCTTTACTTTGGCGCAATATATTGAGCCGATGCGTGCCGCAGGGCTGATCAAAGGCGGTAATCTAGAGAATGCAATCGTCTGCGATCGCGATCGTTGGCTCAATCCACCTTTACGATTTCAAGATGAACCTTGTCGCCATAAACTTTTAGACTTAATAGGAGATCTAAGTTTGTTAGGGTTTCTACCCCAAGCCCATATCTTGGCTTTTAAGGCAAGTCATACATTGCATACCCAGTTTGCTCAAGCGATCTGGACTGCCTGTAAGTAGTACCCAAATTACGGAATTCTTGCAAGTAGCTATTGATCGTTAACAGACAATCGAGTTTACTGATTAACGAGTTTTCTTTAACATTGGTTTCATCATAAAAAAATAATGCCCACCCTGACTGAAGTTCAACCTACTATTACCACTAAGCCAACAGAAATTCTGATTGAGGAGATTCAAAAGCTCCTGCCTCACCGTTATCCTTTTTTATTGGTCGATCGCATTATTGACTATGTCCCAGGACACTCCGCTACAGGGATCAAAAATGTCACAATTAATGAGTCTTTTTTTCAAGGACATTTTCCCAATCGTCCGATTATGCCCGGCGTACTGATTGTAGAAGCAATGGCTCAGGTGGGTGGTATTATTTTGACCCAAATGCCAGGCGCTGAAGGTAAATTATCGCTGTTTGCTGGTATCGACAAAGTCAGATTTCGCCGCCCCGTTGTCCCAGGCGATCAATTGATCTTGTCTGCTGAGTTACTAGTGATTAAACGTAAACGTTTTGGTAAGATGCAGGCGAGAGCCGAAGTGAACGGTCAACTAGTATCTGAAGGAGAGCTAATGTTTTCTATAGTTGATACCTAGTGAGTTTGTGATGCTTCTAGTAATATCAAGTGAGCTTAATCTTCTATGACCGTGTCTCATGTGCCTTCTCCTCAATTGATTCACCCTACCGCCGTTGTGCATCCCAACGCTGAGTTGCACCCTACTGTGCGCGTTGGGCCCTATGCTGTCATTGGCGAACAAGTTAAAATTGGTGCCCATACTGTTGTGGGTGCTCATGCCATCATTGAAGGTTGTACTGAAATCGGTGCGCGCAATCAGATTTTCCCTGGTGCTGCGATCGGCTTAGAGTCGCAAGACCTCAAGTATGAAGGCGCGATCAGTGCAGTCAAAATTGGGGATGACAATCGTATTCGTGAATATGTCACGATCAACCGCGCTACGGGTGAAAATGAAGTCACTTTCATCGGTAACTCTAATCTGTTAATGGCCTATGTCCATGTCGCGCACAATTGTGTGATTAGCGATCATGTTGTGATTACCAACGCTGTAGCTTTGGCTGGGCATGTTGTGATTGAGCCCCAAGCAAGAATTGGTGGTATCGTCGGCATTCACCAGTTTACGCATATCGGTCGCCTAGCAATGGTTGGAGGTATGAGTCGGATTGAGCGCGATGTCCCACCCTATATGGTGGTTGAGGGCAATCCTTCGAGGGTAAGAGCGATTAATCGTGTGGGGCTAGAAAGAGCAGGATTTGACGAGCCCACACAACAGCTATTAAAAACTGCATTTCGCACTCTGTATCACCAAGATTTGACGCTGCCAGAGGCTTTAGAGAAGCTAGCAGCCATCTCTGACAATGCCCATATTCAACATTTACGAAGATTTTTGCAAGAATCCCTCTCTGACGATCAGCGACGGGGACCCATACCAGGCAAAAAATAGTAATTGTTAATCAAATTTGATGAACAGTTGCATTGCGCGAGCGCATGAAGCGATCGCCTATAATATGGGGCAAATAGCTAAGACACCTTTGGGGGTAGCTGATGCTCATCGATCTCAAACATTTGCCCACCAGCGACGAATTGCTCGGTTCGGATGATACCCCTGTGGATAACGAAGACCAGAATTTTGTACCCAACGTTCTGCTATTTCTGCTGGAATATATCTGGAAGAGTCGCGATGACTGGTTCTTTGCTGTGGATATGGGTGTCTACCATACGACAGGCTTAAATCCGAAAGTGCCCGTTGTGCCAGATGGTTTCTTAAGTTTGGGCGTAGAGCGGCGTAAGGGCAGTGGATCGCGCAAGAGCTATGTGGTGTGGGAAGAACAGGATGTAGCGCCCATATTCACGCTAGAGGTGGTATCGCAAACACCTGGGGGTGAATATGACGAGAAGTTAGCGATTTATAGCAAGCTAGGTGTAAGTTACTACGTAATTTACAATCCAAAATTCTGGCAGAGAGATGGACATCTCCCTTTGGAAGTCTATAAATTAGTCGAAGGTAATTACCAGTTGCAGTTGGGCGAACCTTTTTGGATGCCAGAGATCGGCTTAGGGGTTGGACGCTGTGTATTACCATCCGATCGCTTGCAGCGTGAAGTTTTAAGCTGGTTCGATGAATGTGGCGATCGCTATCTCACCACCGAGGAACATGCCGATATAGAGCGGCAGAGGGCTGATGAGGCGCAAAGGCAAGTTGATTTATTATTGGCGCGGTTGCGCTCGCTTGGTGTTTCCAATGAAGAATAGGTTCTGTACATCGTTATGCTAGGTCATAGGCTGTATTAATAGGCAAAGTGGGATGAAAAAGCTATTTGTTTTCTGTCTATTTTTTATTGGTTTATTTTGGGCTTTAGCCAGCTATGGTGGACTGGCAACCCAAGGCAAATATGATTCGTTAATCCTAGATTTTCGCGAAGAAGTCAGCCAGACAGAAATCGATCGCACGCTTCAAGCGATCGCAACCCAATTTAAGCTAAAACCGCAACCAAACAGCATCTTTTCCCAAGCAGATCGTATTTATGTACTTAAGGGAAATGCCGAGCTACTGGAACAACTCAAAAAATCAGAGCTAAGCAAACTTACTGAATATATCGAGCCGAACTATACCTATTCCCTCGATTTTATTGGCGATGGCAAACCCAACGATCCGCTTTACAGCAAGCAATGGAATTTACATAGCATCAACATAGAAGCAGCTTGGCAGCAAACGCGGGGCAAAGGGATTACGGTAGCGGTGATCGACACGGGCATTAGCCAAGTGGAAGATCTCAAGGACACCAAGTTTGTCAAAGGCTATGACTTTGTCAACGATCGCGAACAGGCTGATGATGACAATGGGCATGGCACCCATGTGGCGGGAACGATCGCCCAAGCAACCAACAACAAGCTTGGCGTGGCAGGGATTGCCTATGAAGCCAACCTCATGCCTTTAAAAGTACTCTCGTCTTGGGGTGGGGGAACCGTAGCTGATATTGCTGAGGCAATTCGGTTTGCTGCCGATCGCGGCGCAGATGTGATTAATATGAGCTTAGGTGGTGGCGGTGAAAGCAGCTTGATGAAAGAAGCGATTAACTATGCCCATCAGAAGGGGGTAGTGATTGTGGCAGCCGCAGGCAATTCTAGTAATAACGCCGCTGCCTACCCAGCCCGCTATCCGCGAGTGATTGGTGTTTCTGCGATCGGACCTAGTGGAACCAAAGCCTCCTACTCAAACTACGGTGCAGGCGTGGATATCTCCGCGCCTGGGGGCGTAACGCGCAGCGAAAAAGGCGACGAAAATCCCTCAGGCGGAATTTTACAAAACACGATCGACCCCAAAACGGGCGAGTCGGTATTTCGAGCCTATCAAGGCACGAGCATGGCATCCCCTCATATTGCAGGGGTGGTCGCTTTGGTCAAAGCCTCTGGGATAAAACAACCTGACGAGGTGCTGAATATTTTGAAGCAGTCGGCACGTAAAGTTGAGGATGATAGCTTAAATTATTACGGTGCTGGTCAGATCGATGCAGCAGCAGCCGTGCAACTGGCTACCAAAGGGCAAATCAGCTTTCCTGATTTCTTTCGATGGCTGCGCGACAATGGCTATCTCAATCCTCGCTTTTGGGTTGATGGTGGTGCTGTAGCGCTTCTGCCCAAAATTCTGATGGTGATTGGTTCCTATCTACTAGCTTGGCTATTGCGCAATTTCTTTCCGTTTCGTTGGAATTGGTCATTCACAAATGGTTTGTTAATGGGAAGCATTGGGCTATTCTTTTTGCGCGGTTTTTATGTGTTCGATCTGCCACAATTTCCTTTCCGCATCCTAGGCAGCTCATTGCCAGAATTGGGGACTGCCATCCAAGCGACGAATGCCCTCAATCCGATTACAGCCAGCGTATTACTCCCTCTGGGGCTTCTCGTTTTTCTTTTAGGTCATCGCGAATGGAAGTGGTTTGCGATCGGTTCCACGATTGGGGTTTCTGCCTGTTTGGGTGTCCATGCATTTTTCTCTCCTCATCTAATCTGGTTGGGAGGGGGCTTTCTGTCTAGTGGATTTCTGATCGTGAATGCCTTCCTCTGTTTTGGTTTGGCTTATTTATCACTCAAATCAGAGGTGGCAAGGGCATGAAGATTCAAATTAAGGGCACAATTCAGTTCCACGAGTTTGGCATGGGGGCTTGGGCTGTGGTCGCAGAGTCTGGCGAACAGTACGAACTGATGCAACCAGCTCCTAGTCAGCTTTTACAGGCAGGACTAAGTGTGAAAATTACAGGCGTTCTACGTGAAGATATTATGACCATGGCAATGATTGGTGCAGTGCTGCAAGTTGAGTCCTTTGAGGTTGTGACCTAATCTAGCTGTAGCTTTTTAGCTTCTCTATCGAGTTGGGTAGTCTATATCCCCCGATCGCATGACCTTTCACTTAATCTCAATGGGGGAAGTACCAATCTTGAAAGTTACCTATTCTAATTTGTATGCACCTTAATTTCTTACCAAGGCGTTTACAAATTCTAGACTTTTAGAGATGGGTAAAGCTATGACGACATTCACCGACACAATTTCATGTAACCAGATCCAATTATCCGTGGACAACCTAGCGATTGTAATGTCTCGGGTAATGGAGATGCAAAAGCATTATCAACAAGAAAACCTCCAATTATTTGAATTGATGATCCGCCAACAGGCAGATATCGAAGAGTTACAGAGCCAAGTTCAGGGCTTGAGACTCGAAAACCAACGTATTCTCAGCCATGTTCTTCGGTAGTATATATTCGATTATCGGTAAAAGGTTATCGGTTATCTGCATTTATTGGAATTAACATTTGAACTGCCAACTGCCAACCATGCCACAAACTGAAACGCCACAAGTTAGCATCATTATGGGGAGTGATTCTGACTTGCCCACCATGCAGGCAGCGATCGCGGTTTGTCAAAAATTTAATGTCACCTATGAAGTCGCAATTATTTCAGCCCATCGCACGCCAGAGCGTATGGTGGACTTTGCAAAGCAGGCACATGAGCGCGGAATTAAGGTAATTATTGCAGGAGCTGGTGGGGCAGCACATTTACCTGGGATGGTGGCAGCACTCTCCCCATTGCCTGTAATTGGCGTGCCTGTAACAACGAAGCAACTCAGTGGGGTAGATTCTCTGTATTCGATCGTGCAGATGCCTAAAGGCATACCCGTGGCAACAGTGGCGATCGGCAATGCTGAAAATGCAGGACTCTTGGCAGTGCAGATTTTGGCTACCTATCAGCCCGAACTTTTGGCTCAAGTGTTGGTATATCGGGCGGAGCTGGCGAATATGGTCTTAACAAAGCAAGCCCAACTCGATCGGGTTGGTTCTTTGGAATATTTAAAAAATATGTCTAAAGACTGAGTGTTGACCTTCACGATTGCGAATAAACGTGAAATTAATCTACAAAAAAGTTAAATCATTCCGCGATCGCGACAGTTTAGAGATTCATTCCGTACCATAGAGTCAACCTCGAAAACCTGTATCAAAATAGATACTCTGTCCTATGGAACATCTGCAACAGCAAATTTGGGAACTCAGTCAGCAGGTGAGAAACTTGGCACAGATTGTGGAAAACCTACCACAGCAAGTGACCTCAACATTAATTCAACAGGCAGGAGCTGATGCTTCGGTAAAGCCAAGCTTTGCGGCGATCGAACATAAAGATGTGCTGGTCGAAAAAACTCACACCGCTTGGTCAAATCATGTAAACGAGCATGAGATCTCTTCAGAATGGCAAGTTCGCAGGCTGACAGCTCAGTTGACGACTGCCTACAACCGCATTGCCGCTCTAGAAGAAGAACTCCTAAGCCGTCGTATTGCTCGCTAAACCTCGGCTGCGATCAGTTAGAGTTAACCAATAGATTTAGATTTAAACCAATGTATTGCTCTGCCTTGGTCTAAAACGACCGAAGGTCAGCGAGCGTAGCCGATCTGAGCCTATTCTTTAACTGACTCTACATCTTTAACCGAGAAGCCATGCTTGGTAAGTTCTTTGGTCAAGGCAGTAGCATTTTGGACGCGATCGACAAACATCACACCATTAAGATGATCCATCTCATGCTGGATTACTCTAGCTAGCAATCCATTGGTAACGAGTTTCTGAGGTCTACCTTCTTCGTCGCGATAGACAACTGTAACTTCGTCAGGGCGTTGCACGTCTAAAAATACTTCAGGAATACTCAGACAACCCTCTTCGCCAACAACGATCTCACCACCCATCGATTTAATTTCAGGATTGATCAGTACGAGGGGAGGCTTGGTCTCATCTTTAAGTTCAATATCAATGACGATCACTTGTTTGTTTACCCCCACCTGTGGTGCAGCCAAACCAATGCCATCGTTGCTATACATGGTTTGCAGCATTTCCACCGCTAACTGACGAATCTCATCATTGATCTTGTTAACCCGCTTAGCAGGTTGTCTTAAGACGCGATCGCCTAGCTTATAGACCTTAAGTGGTGGATTTTTGAGCTTTTGTTTAGGGACTTGAGCAAGAGTAGTGGGCATTACCGACAGCCTATAGCGTGAGTTAGATGAGAGTTAACACATGGATATGAAACAATCCGTACTTTTTGCAAACAGGCATCTTGCCTATACATACAAGCATTTATTCTACGGATTGACTTTTCGATCCTAATACTAATTTCAATTAAAACTGTAACAAATTGGGATTTAAGTTCCGCGCTAAGCGAGGTTGTTCAAAAAGTGGCATCGCCGCTGTTTTGAAAATGACCTAAATATATTTTGACATGACGTTAAAGAATCTTGGTATAGATTTTTGGGATAAATTCCAATCTATACCAAGACTCTTGAGATTGCTGAGTGCTGTTTACTTAGCAGCGGGCTTGGGCTTGAGTGATAGCAACAACTCCGCTTTACTCGTAGATTTATCGGGCACAGAAACCGTTACTCCGATACCACGCACGGCGCCGATCGCCTCCATCACTACAGGGGGGATCTCGGCTTTGCTCGATTCAGGCATTGACTTGCTAATTACAGCCCAAGATTTTTCCATATCAAGATAGAAGTAACCAATGCTTGATGGGGAAAGAAGCGATGCTGTAACTGTTTTAAACACAGCATCTGCATCTAGTGGGCTTGCAGGTTTTGGTGCGATCGTGCTAACCAAGGGTGCTGCTGTAATAAAGAATGAATCCTTCTGATGCCACCCATGGGATACAAATGGAGGTGCACCGGGACCGCCCCATTCTGTAACTGAGACACCACCGACGTCTTTGGTTGTGACCGAGCCACCGTTAGTTT
Source organism: Tumidithrix elongata BACA0141 (assembly GCF_036349135.1). NCBI lineage: Bacteria > Bacillati > Cyanobacteriota > Cyanophyceae > Pseudanabaenales > Pseudanabaenaceae > Tumidithrix > Tumidithrix elongata. The sequence goes on along the minus strand of NZ_JAZBJZ010000013.1, from coordinate 43,731 downwards.
TGACAAAATCGTCAAACTTTTTGAGTAAGCTTTCTGCCGCTGACCGATTGGAGGTTTGGAGAATCAGTACAGGCCCTACACCAAACTGAGCCAAAATGCCTTCCGAAGAAGCGATCGCGCCAAGGGCAAATTCTCCATCCATCCAGCCAAAAACATCTTTGTCAAGATCGATTGCCAGTGGGGAGGCTTTACTTTGTTCCCGCCATTGATCCACAGCCTTTTTCGCATCAGGAACCCTAGCAGCAGCTTCAAGAAATCGCTTCCAACTGGAATTTAGATCGATACCTGTTACCAAAGCAAAGGTTTGGGAGGGCAACTGTGAGATCACTTTACCTGGAGAGGTTTTATATTCCACCTTAGTGAAATTAGGATCGATCTTGGCGATCATTTTGACGCGAATTCCCTCACTATCAACCCCCGCACCCATGTTGAAAGCAGTAATTTGTTTAATCTGTTCCAAAGACTCAGGTGTGAGCGGAGGAGTTTGCGGATTCATTGCCGCCATCTGCTGTACAGAATTCGCAAAGTCTGGAATGTAGAGCTGAATCAGAGGATTTTTGAGTTCTAAATTGTCAGCACTTAAGGCACTAGACAAAGAAGCTTCACCCTTAAAGGTATCGATCGCTTTTTGCACGGTCTGCACTTGTGGCGAAACAACGAGATAGTCGCCCACAAAGGCTGAACTTGTTTCCTTAGACCCCTCACCAAATTTTGAAATTTGGATGCCTTTGTAATCAGATTGACTGGGCTTGCCACCCGCTTTGGTTTTAACTTTTTCAGTAAATTGCGTGGCGCCAGCCTTATCCTTGATCTCTGCAACGATCAACATATTGGGAATCTCGGTACTTGCGGTTGCAGGAGGTGTAGGTGTTTGGACGAGCTGAATCGTGCCTGTATCAGAAACTGGCACATAACGTGGTGTCGTCGAGGGGAGCAGGGCTGAAGGCTTTGCCTTAGGTAAAATAGCGATCACAACACTATTCCCTGCCCAGGGTTTGATATCTTTTTCAAAATCAAAATCTGATGAAGCTAACGTACTTTGCTTGGCTTGGTTGAGCGTTGCATCAAACTGTTTTTTGACCTCAGGTGGGAGAAATTGATCGAGTTGAGCGAGGGCTACACCGTCGGTAGAGATCGTAATAGCCATTAATGCCTGTTTGGGTACCAAATTTACAGCGCCAGAGACAGGCGTGGGCGTACCACCAGGGTTTGTTACAGGTTTATTAAAGTAAAAGTAAGCACCAGCACCGCCTGCTGCGACTACTGCAGCCCCAATGGCGGGAATAAGGAGATTCGGCTTTCTTTCAGACATAAGTTTGCTGTTTACCAAATAGTTGTTATCGAGCTTTAACAGTGTGAGGGGCTGACTAGTAGGTATCTTACCCTTAGCCAGCCCCTCACACATCATTATGCTTTAATCGCCAGATCGAGCCCTAATCAACCATGTCGTCATCGTCGATATCCTCAAAGTCATCATCGTCTTCATCTTCAAGCTCGACGTCATCATCAACCAGTTCATCGTCATAGGCACGAATGTCTGCTGGGGGCGTTCTTGTGTCGAGTCGGCTCTCAAGACGCGTATCGAGTTGGTAAGTCCGAGCGATGTTGTCATCAATAATCACATCATCAGACTCATCGTCGTAGGCGATCGCTGAATCATGGATAATTTCCGAATCCGCCGAAGTGTTGTCGTAAGCATTGAAGCCCGTACCCGCAGGAATTAAGCGTCCAATAATCACGTTCTCTTTCAAACCACGCAACCAGTCAGATTTTCCTTCGATCGCGGCTTCAGTCAAGACTCTCGTTGTTTCTTGGAAACTGGCTGCCGAGATAAAGCTATCCGTGTTTAAACTAGCCTTGGTAATCCCCATCATTACGGGTGTGTACTCAGCGGGAACACCGCCCGTGATTTCCATGGCTTCATTGATTTGCTCAACCTGATGCAGATCGACCAATTCACCTGGCAGACGGGTGGTATCTCCACCATCATCAATGCGCACTTTAGAAGTCATCTGTTTGACCACAACCTCAATGTGTTTATCAGAGATATCTACACCTTGAGATTGGTAAACCCTTTGTACTTCCTCAACCAGAAACTCTTGCACTTTCTGCAAGCTTTCTAGGGCTGCTTTTCTGATACCGTAGATTTCTCTATAGGTTTGGAAGAAGATATCCAGAATATCATGGGGGTTAGCAGGTCCATCGGTTAGGGGTTCCGCTGCTTTAACGACTTGACCGTCAGAGACCAGTAAACTTTGCCCTGGACTAATAAAGTAGTCATCATCAACGGTTCCGTCGGTGCCGATCACACGCACTTCAGGATTGTCATCAGAATCATAGGCAACCTGCACAGTCCCAGCAATTTTGGCAAGAACGCACATTTCCTTGGGCTTGCGAGCTTCCAGCAATTCTTCAATTCGAGGTAAACCTTGAATAATGTCACCCGTTTTAGCCCGTTCAAACACAAGGAGTGCAAGGTTGTCACCCCGTTGAACGAGATCGGCATCTTTAATTTGCAGCAACGCACCTGGGGAAACCAGATAGGGACGACCAATGCGTAAGGTGACGTTTCCTTGGTCTATGGAAACGACTTGTCCTGATTCTGGGGCAATTACACCACCACCAAGAGGATCGCTTGAACGGAGCAGGTCGCCTTCCTTGACTGAGGGCTTCGCACAGGGAACAGAGACGCGATCGAGATCGGTAACCACCAGCACACGGCGAACTTGCTCTGTGCCTTCACGGATCCCTCGTACTTCCCCTGCACGCTTACAAAGAATTTCAGTGCGAGCAACCACAGCCCCAGGTTCGATGCGTTCGCCTTCCGTCACCAAAAGACGAGTACGTGTCGTTCCCTGTGTAGGATCGGCAGCCATATCTTGACGAATCACCAAAGATTCCAAGATTACGAGTTGCAGTCGCAAGCTTTCAGAATCATTTTCATCGGCAATAAATTCAATGTCGGCAGCAAGTTGGGGTGCATCGGTGTCAACTTCAAGGATTAACTGAGTCTTAAGTAACTCCAATCCATCAATCGATTTGACCCGCTCGCCATCCTTATAGGGCATCCGTTGCACGGGTCTGAGTCGAATCGATCGCCCTTCTTGATTTACAGATTCTTGGCTGGGTACATCGGGCTCGTCAGGCACTTGAAACTCTTCTACAGGACGCAGAAGCAAGGCAGGTCCCTCAGGAGTATCGACATATTCCACATAGCGCAGCTCAGTAGCCACCAAGTCAGGCATAATTTCTGTGCCTGGATAGGCAAGGGTCTTATCTTTGCGCATTGCAGTTTGTGGGTCATCCACTAGGTGCAGATTGCCAGGCTTGATCACAATCTCCCGCAGAATGTCGTTTTTCTGGGTGACTTCGACCACACCAGCGCTCTGACAGAGGATATCCTTGACAACTTCTGTTCCAGCTTCAATATACTGACCATCTTCCACCATGAGTAGCGTGATGTCTTTGTTGACCTCATGAGCTTCTTCAGGAATCCAAAGTAAGGTGCCACCCTTGGTGACTTCATAGCCCTGCTTAGCTTTGCTACGTTTGGAAACCTCCACACCTGCATATTTGATAATGCCACCACTCTTGGTGTGGTAAGTCCCATCAATCAATTCGGCAACAACTTGATTGTTGATCACCTTTGTCCCTGGAGATGCCTTCAGCGAGAACTGCTGACCACCTTTGGTTTCAAGAATATAATGCTCGCGTCCTTGAGAATTTTCTGTAATTACCTTGGCTTGGTCTAAGACCACAGAGGCGGTAATAATCTCAATTTCGCGATTTTGCAGAACTTCATCTTGGTCTTGATCTTCGGGATTGCTGCGATTTTCCTCTTGGGTAAAGCGAACCACACCGCCATGCTCTGTAATCAAGCGGGTTTCAGCAAGTACACCATCGAGTTCAATGCGATCGCCATTTTTAACGACAGGCTCAGCCCCAGGTGGAAGGTTATAGACTTCTCCGCCCAGCACCCAGATTCTACCGCGTTCACCTCTAGCGATGTAGTTAGTGTTGCCTTGGCGATCCTTTTTCTCTTCAATGGTTAATTCTGAAAAGAAGACCTCACCAGCAAGGTCAGTATTGAGGGCTTTTGTCGCTTTTTCTGTGGTTTTACGCGAGGTACGACCGGGGGCTGCGACTTCAGCTAGAAGTTGATTTTGAGTTACCTTTTGACCATCCTTGACTAACAGCGTAGAACCCTGCGTAATTGCGAAGGTTTCTTTTTTGCCATCAGTGTACTCAACGGTAAACTCACCATTGGATTCCACGATAAACGCATCTTCACCATGGCGCGTCCGCATGGCTCTGGCTTTTAGTTTTTTCGGCCACTTCACTGCACCATCATAGGGAGCGCGCTGTTGTTGCGCGATTTCACCCGTAAATACACCCCCCGTGTGAAAGGTACGCATGGTTAACTGCGTACCAGGCTCACCAATGGACTGTGCGGCAATAATTCCCACAGCTTCACCAATGTCAACCACCTTGGCATGGGCTAGGCTCCACCCATAACAGGTTTGACAAACAGAACGAGTAGATTCACAGGTGAGCGTAGAGCGCACGAGTACTTCTTCAACGCCAGCTTTAGCGACTTTTTTGGATAGATCGTCAGAAATAGATTGATTGCGTTCTACAATGACCTCTCCTGTCTTAGGGTCAATAATATCTTCAGCAGAGACACGCCCAAACAGCCGATCTTCCAGTTTGATCAAGGTGCGATCGCCATCTTTCATCGCCCGCAACTTAATTCCGCGTGTTGTGCCGCAGTCAACTTCTCGGATAATTACATCCTGAGACACATCCACGAGACGACGAGTGAGATATCCCGAATCGGCCGTACGCAGTGCAGTATCAACAAGTCCTTTACGCGCACCGTAAGACGAAATAATATACTCAGTAACTGTTAAGCCTTCGCGAAAATTTGTCTTAATTGGTAAGTCAATAATTTCCCCTTGAGGATTAGCCATCAGGCCGCGCATTCCCACTAACTGACGAACCTGGGAGATATTTCCTCTAGCTCCAGAGAATGCCATCATGTAGACGGAGTTCAACGGATTATTATTACGGAAGTTTTGAACCACCGCATCTTTAAGGGTTTCGTTGGCTTGGTTCCAAGTATCAATCACCTTTTGGAAACGTTCAACTTCTGTGATCTCGCCACGGGTATAGCGATCTTCAGTTAATTCAATTTCTTCTTCTGCCTCAGCCAACAATTGTTTTTTGGTAGGAGGAATTTGCAAGTCATCTACACTGATAGAAATACCTGCCTGGGTAGCATATCTAAATCCCAGAGCTTTTAGCTCATCAGCCAGATTGGCAGCACTAGAAGTACCATGTTCGGTAAAAGCCCAAGCAATTAACTTTTTTAACTGCCCTTTGTCAACTTGGCGATTGATAAATCTCCGAGGTTTTGTGGTTTCTGCGTTGTTAACGGTTTGATCTGCCATAGTTCTTAGCTGTTCGTTATCAATGGTGGTTATCAATAGTTGACAGTTCTGAATGAACTTTAGAACCTAGAACGGCATGTTCATTAGTTCTAAAGTTCGGCTTCTGGAACTGATCGGGTTCGACCTTCTAGATCTTTATTTTTTAGCTGACGAGCGAGTTATAGATAGCTTGGTTAAAAATGACACGACCTGGCGTGGTTTTGATGTATTGGTAGATAACATTGCCATCGGCGTCTTCTCTGACCCTGCGCGAATTGTAGAGTTTGAGCTTAAAGCCAAAGTCGTCGGTAGTCTCTTCGTAAGCTTCTTCATTCTCACCATCCCCCTCAAGTACGCCATCAAAGCGTACCCATATGGGCGAATGCAGATCCAGTTCGTGCTCCCCATAGGCCATGACAACATCGTTAAAACTAGCAAAGAAACGTTTTTCTGCTTCTTGCTGTTTGGCATCGACCGTGAGATAGTAACATCCCAGCACCATATCTTGGCTAGGTGCGACGATCGGACGTCCCGTTGCGGGGGAGAGAATGTTGTTGGATGCCAACATCAAAAGACGTGCTTCTGCCTGTGCTTCTAGAGATAAAGGCACATGCACAGCCATTTGGTCACCGTCAAAGTCGGCGTTAAATGCAGGACATACGAGGGGATGTAATTGAATTGCCCGCCCATCGACTAAAATCGGCTCAAAGGCTTGAATCCCTAGTCGGTGCAAGGTTGGTGCGCGGTTTAGCATCACAGGGTGATCGCGAATAACATCCTGCAAAACATCCCAAATGGCTGGATCGTTACGCTGGATTAGCTTTTTCGCAGCTTTAATGTTATTTACCAAACCAGCTCGGATCAGGCGATTGATCACAAAGGGTTGGAATAGCTCGATCGCCATTTCCTTAGGCAAGCCACATTGGTGGATCTTGAGGTTAGGTCCAACCACAATCACCGAACGACCAGAGTAGTCAACCCGTTTACCCAAAAGGTTCTGACGGAAACGCCCCTGCTTACCTTCAATAATGTCTGATAGCGATTTAAGGGGACGATTATTTGCACCTACAACCGTGCGACCGCGCCGACCGTTATCAATTAGGGCATCGACAGCTTCCTGCAACATCCGCTTTTCATTGCGAACGATAATTTCAGGTGCCAGAATTTCTTGTAAACGCGCCAGACGATTATTGCGATTGATCACCCGACGATATAGATCGTTCAGGTCACTGGTGGCAAATCGACCACCATCTAGTTGCACCATCGGCCGCAGATCGGGTGGAATCACAGGAATGACTTCTAGCACCATCCATTCAGGCTTAGAGCCAGTTGCCACAAAGTTATCAACCACGCGCAGACGCTTGATTAACTTGGCACGCTTTTGCCCTTTAGAGGTGTCAATTTCTCGACGCAGATATTCTGCTTGCTTTTCTAGATTGATTTTTGATAGTAACTGTTGAACAGCTTCTGCACCAATGCCGACTTCTACACCCTCAATGGGCGGATCTTCAGCATAGATTTGATCTTCTAGCCCTAACCACTGATCTTCGGTAAGTAGCTGTTTGTAGGAAAGATCGTACGCTGTTGCGATCGCTTGACCAACTTCTATAACATCGCCCTTCGAAACGATTGCCTTATGCTTGGGATGCAGATCGTAGGTCTTGTCCGATCCGTCAATGACGCGGATACGAATGCGATCGCTTAATACTTCCGTAACTTCGCCATCAACTTCCGATTCAAGCCCAGGATTTAACACCACATAGGCATTGAAGTAGACAATCTGCTCTACATCACGTAGAGGCATGTCTAAAAGCGTCGCCATATAGCTAGGAATCCCCTTGAGATACCAAACATGGGTAACTGGCGCCGCCAGTTTGATATAGCCCATGCGGTGACGGCGCACGCGCGACTCAGTCACCTCAACACCACAACGTTCGCAAACAATGCCGCGATGGCGTACGCGTTTGTACTTGCCACAGTGACATTCCCAATCTTTGGCAGGGCCAAAGATCTTTTCGCAAAACAACCCATCCATTTCAGGCTTGAGCGTACGGTAATTGATTGTTTCGGGTTTGGTTACCTCACCAACCACCTGCATATTGGGTAGGGTACGTTCTCCCCACTTACGAACACGCTCGGGTGATGCCAAACCAATCTTGACATAATCAAACCGCTGTTCCACTTTCGCCATAAGTAAAACGTCCTTTATAAAAAAATCAGTAGTCAGTTTCTAGAAATTCATGGAAAGGGCAATTTTATGGATTGCCCGAGATCGCGACTGATGTAGTTTCAGCCTGTAACGTGAAGCCTTTTCAAAACCTAGAGGTCAAGATCTAGATTTAAATCATGTTTAAATCACTGGATCTCAAACCCCAGACTTGAAGCTATTCTTCATCCTCATCTTCATCATCTCTGTAGATCGACTCATAGGTTGGACGGCTTGGGGTGCGACGGGCACTTACATCCACCATCAGATCGACTTCGGTATCTTGGTTGTTGCCATCATCAGACAACTTGTGTACAGAAACATCTAGGCAGAGTGATTGCAACTCTCGCACCAGAACCTTAAAGGACTCAGGCGTACCAGGTCGAGGAATAGACTGACCCTTGACGATCGCATTGAGGGACTCATTCCGTCCGGTCATATCGTCGGACTTGACTGTGAGTAACTCTTGTAGCGTATAGGCAGCACCAAAAGCTTCCAATGCCCAGACTTCCATTTCTCCAAATCGCTGACCACCCTGTTGCGCTTTACCACCAAGGGGTTGCTGCGTTACCAACGAGTAAGGTCCTGTAGAACGAGCGTGGATCTTGTCATCGACAAGGTGAACCAGTTTGAGCATGTATGCCTTGCCCACCGTGATCGGTTGATCGAAAGGTTCGCCCGTCCGTCCATCAAAGACTTGCAATTTGCCAGGATGTTCGGGATCGAATAGCCATTCTTCACCTGTAGCATTCTGCGATTCTTTCAATTTCTCATGAACAGTGACGCGAGATGCTTCTTCACCATACATTTCATCGAAGGGAACCACCTTAAATCTGACATCTAGGTTTTCCCCTGCCCAAGCCAGCAAGCATTCAAACACTTGACCGACGTTCATCCGAGAAGGTACACCCAGTGGGTTAAGCACAATATCAATCGGCGTACCATCAGGGAGGAAAGGCATATCCTCTTTAGGCAAAATGCGGGAAATAATCCCCTTGTTACCGTGGCGACCCGCCATTTTGTCCCCTACTTGAATCTTACGTTTTTGAGCAACGTAGACACGGACAACCATGTTGGCACCCGGCGGCAACTCATCGCCCTGTTCGCGGGTAAAGACACGGACGTCTACCACACGACCCTTTTCACCATTTGGCACGCGCAGAGAGTTATCGCGGACATCTCTGGCCTTTTCACCAAAGATTGCGCGCAGGAGCTTCTCTTCAGGGGGCTGATCGGATTCACCCTTGGGCGTTACCTTACCCACAAGGATGTCTCCTGACGATACCCATGCCCCAATCCGAATAATGCCCTGTTCGTCTAACTGACGCAGCGAATCTTCGCCGACGTTGGGGATTTCACGGGTAATTTCTTCAGGACCTAGTTTGGTTTGACGCGCTTCAATCTCATATTTCTCAATGTGAATTGAAGTGTAAACATCGTCGTAAACCAGACGCTCGTTGATTAAGATCGCGTCTTCGTAGTTGTAGCCTTCCCAAGGCATGTAGGCAACTAGAATATTCTGACCTAGTGCCAATTCGCCGCCTTCAGTGGCGGAGCCATCTGCCATGACTTGACCTGTAACCACGCGATCGCCAGCAAATACAATCGGGCGTTGGTTCAAACAAGTATCTTGGTTAGACCGCTGATATTTTTGCAAATAGTAGCGAAGCTCATGACCATCATCGGAGCGAACCCGAATCTCATCCGCCGAAACATAACTAACTTCACCGTCGCTGCGAGACACAATCACCATGCCTGAGTCTCTTGCCGCTTGAGACTCTAACCCCGTACCCACCAAAGGTCGCTCGGGTCTGAGTAGGGGGACTGCCTGACGTTGCATGTTTGAGCCCATCAGAGCGCGGTTGGCATCATCATGCTCCAAGAAAGGAATCAGTGATGTGGCAACAGAGATAATCTGCACAGGCGAAACGGCTACGTAGTCAACTTCGTGAGGTGTCGCTGTACCGAACTCTTGGCGATAGCGCACGGGTACGAGATCGCTGGTGATTTTCCCGGACTCGTCGTTGGGAATGTCCCCAGGAGCCACGCGAAATTCATCTTCCTCATCCGCAGTCATGTACACAGGCGCTAAATCTCGGCGCACGCGTCCATCCTCTACGGGATAGTAGGGAGTTTCAATAAAGCCATAGGGATTGACCCGCGCGTGGGTAGCCAACGAGCCAATCAGTCCAGCGTTAGGGCCTTCAGGTGTTTCAATCGGGCAAATGCGGCCGTAGTGACTGGGGTGAATATCACGTACCGCAAAGCCTGCACGTTCGCGGGTCAGACCACCAGGACCAAGGGCGCTAAGACGACGTTTGTGGGTTAGCTCTGCCAAAGGATTGGTTTGATCCATAAACTGAGACAGTTGGCTGGAACCAAAAAATTCTTTGATTGCCGCAACGAGAGGCTTAGGGTTAACCAAGGAAGCTGGTGTTAAGGCATCAACATCAGAAACAGTCATCCGTTCGCGGATGATCCGCTCTAGACGATTGAGACCAACCCGCACTTGGTTTTGCAACAGTTCGCCCACAGATCTAACGCGACGATTGCCCAAGTGGTCGATGTCATCGGTTTGACCGACATCAAACTTGAGGTTGATCAAGTAGTTGATCGCGGTCAAAATGTCTTTTTCGGTCAATACCCTTGTGGTGTCAGGGGTGTTGAGACGAAGCTTTTTGTTTAACTTATAACGACCCACGCGCCCTAAATCGTAACGCTTAGGATCGAAAAAGCGCGATTTCAGAAGTTCGCGACCGCCTGATTCAGTCGGCGGTTCGCCGGGACGCAACTTGCGATAAAGCTCTTTCAGGGCTTCGTCTTCGTCAAATTGACCTTCTTTATCGATGGTTTTTTGGAAATACTCTCGATGAGTCAGGGAATCCAAAATTTCAGCATCAGTAAGCCCGATCGCTTTGAGCAAGACCTGCGCCGATAATTTGCGGGTTTTATCAATACGTACCCACACCAGATCGTTTTTGTCTGTCTCAAATTTTAGCCAAGCACCACGGTTAGGGATAAGGCTAGCGTTGTAAGTACGGCGACCGTTCTTGTCAATTTCTTCTTTGTAGTAAACCCCGGGGCTACGCACAATTTGGTTGACGATTACACGCTCAGCACCGTTGATGATGAATGTGCCGCGATCGGTCATCAATGGTAGATCGCCAATGAAAACTTCTTGTTCTTTAATTTCACCTGTTTCTTTATTGATGAGGCGCGTTGGCACATACATTTGCACGGCGTAAGTCGCATCGCGGCGCTTCGCTTCATCAACATCGTATTTGGGGCGTTTGAGCTTGTAATCCTTAGCGACAAAATGTAATTCCATTTTGCCTGTATAGTCGGTGATGGGAGAGAAGCTATCGAGCTCTTCAATCAGTCCTTCTTCTAGAAACCATCGGAAACTCTCCCGCTGAATTTCTACAAGATCTGGTAGAGCAAAAGCAGGAGTTATAAGTGTTGGCTTGTTCATGCACTAATGACTGCAGTTTAGTGAGCGTAGAATGTGTCTCGCCTGATCAAGGCATAAGCATTTTAAGATAACCTATCAAACAGTGTTTGTCAATACATTTTCTTAATAGAAAAAGACATATTGAACTTTTTGTGTCTACAAGTCAGTAAAGCCTATACTTAATGAGGCTAAATAATATAAATTTAAGTCTTAGTTGGGGCTGTGGCTCAGTTGGATAGAGCAAGCGCCTCCTGAACATTCGGGCACCATTAAGGAAACTTAATGTGTGAATGCGATCAAACTCGGTGAAACCTAAAAAGTGATCGGTTCAAAATATACGCACTTCATGGCAATACCGATCCAAGCTTGAGTCGAGACTACATAGACTACTATGAAATTTCGCTCATGAAGGAGTAGAGACTAGATGGTCGCCACCTAAAGGCTTAATGTCTCTAAAGGCTAAAGTCTAAGGTGAAGGTATAGTCCAGAGAGTGAGGAAACTCGCACAAATCTGAAGCGCTAGGTCGGCGGTTCAAATCCGCCCAGTCCCGTTGTTTTTCTCAATAATTCCTTTACTATTGAACATAGTAGTTTTTAGTTGAGTCACACTGAATAAGTACAACCATGCCACTGATTACAAGCAATAAAATTGTCAAAGACATCGAGAAAGCTGGTGCTTTAGCTATGTATGTGCCGCCCGAAGGTGGCTATGAGGGGCGCTACCAACGCAAACTCCGAAGCTCAGGGTATGACGTCTTGTTTATTACCGCACGCGGTCTAGGGGATGTATCTAGTTTCTTAACTGGCGTTCATGGCATTAGACCCTCTCACTTGGGCAAGACTCAGATTAGAACCTACTTTATTCCGCCCCTGATTCAGTATCGTCTAGCTAGCCTACCCGAAAAATCAAAGGGCTTGGTCGTCTGGCTAACCGAGGGTAAATATTTATCTCGGCAAGAACTTGAGGTCATCAGCCAAATCCCAGCCAAAGACTCAAGAGTCAAAATTGTGATTGAGGTTGCCAGTGGACGCGAAGTAACTTGGCAACCCCTGACCCAAGCGATCGCTGCCTAAAAGCATTTAGCTGTTAGCTATATCAAGATCCCCAACTTTTTCAGAAAAAGCTGGGGATTTGCGCGTTTGGGACTATTCCAAGCAATCCGTAAGCTGCCGTAGCAATTCGTCGCGATCGAGATTGCGCCCAATTAGAACCAACTGGTTGTTTAAAGGCTTAGCGCGATCGTCGGTTTTTAGTTCGTAACGCTTGCCGCTCAGTTGAAAAATATAGCGATTGTCGATGCCAGTAACAGTAAAATTGAGAACGCCCTTGGCACGAAACACATCAACAGGCAGGTGTTTGTCTAGGAAATCTTGAAATTTATCTAAGCTGAGGGGACGATCGCTTTGAAATGAGATCGAAACAAAGCCATCATTCGCTAGATGCTCGGAGTGATGATGGTCGTGGTGATGATGCTCATGATCTTCATGCCCGTGATCGTGATGATCATGATCGTGGTGGTGATGATCGTGTTCTGGCTCTTTTGAACTCAGTGCAGACTGATCGAGTTGGATATCTAAAATTAGCGGCAACGGCACAACCCCATGTTGAGATTTGATTACTCTTGCCTTATTTTTCGTTTTGGCAATATATTCCTCTAATTCCACAATCTTTTCTGGTGTCGCCAGATCGGTCTTATTGAGAATAATGATATCGCCATACATCAACTGGCTGAAGGCAGCTTCGCTATTGAAATGCTCGGGCGTAAATGCCTCAGCATCAATCACAGTCAAAATTGAATCGAGACGGGTAAGGTGCTTTAACTCAGTACCTAAAAACGTCAGCGCGATCGGCAAAGGATCGGCAACTCCTGTGGTTTCAACAATCATGTAATCGATGCGATCGCTTTTTTCTAAAACATCATAGACCGCCTCGACCAAACCATCATTAATCGTGCAGCAAATACAGCCGTTACTGAGTTCCATCATGTTTTCATCGATAGAAATGAGCAACTGGCTATCAATGTTAATATCGCCAAATTCATTCACCAAAACTGCAACTTTTAAGTCCTGTTGATTTTGCAGAATATGGTTGAGTAGGGTGGTCTTTCCGCTCCCCAAAAAACCCGTAATAATGGTGACGGGCATCCCTTGCTTGGGGATGTCAATTGTTGGTGTGTCTTGTACCGAAACAACTTGAGAATCAGTGGTTGGCATTGTGACTACTTTTTCCTTCCGTAATTGTGTAGAGCTATTCACTATTCTATTGGCAATCGATCTGGGATTTTGCGATCGATAAGCTTAAGAGAAATAATGCATCGATGCCCCAATTAAAACAGTCTTGTATAATTGATAACATCAAAGCCTTGACTAAAAATTTTCAACCTAGTCGTTTAGCTAGCATCAAGAAAGTATGCTCACGAAGTCTTGTAGCCTCAAAGAAGTTGTAGAAACGTTAGAATCTGTATCTTTCACAAGCTCAGAAACCGACCTAGAAAATCAAGAAGAGTTATCCTCTCTAAGTGCTGCCCTAGAAAAATTGCTAGATTTTGCCCAGGCTCACCATTTAGTTGCGTTAGAGCAATTTGCCCTCAATGAACTACGGGGTTATACGGATAGCCAACAAGGTAGTTCAGCAGCTTATCCTAGCTATCGCGTGGTTTCCCTAGATTATTTTGATACGGGCGGTCAGGCTATGCCTAGCTTAAGCGCACAGTATGGCAGTTATCCTTTACTGAATGGGTTGCACAAATTGGAGCTACACCTCAAAAATGGTTTGGCTTTAAACTTACCTTCACCCGTTTTAAACTTTTTGTCTCAGGCAGCCAATCGTGAAGTACGCGGCGGTCATGTTGCCCCCTCAAGACTACAAGCCCTACTTGAAAGCATTCGTCATGAAGCGATCGGCAAACTCAAACGTGTGGATAGCTCGCTCCTCTAGCTTTAAGATGGTGAAATTTGAGGTATGTAAATCGCTTTAATTTCGGGAATTGAGCAAGAAACCCAATAATCTGTAACTTTTATAACAGTTTTTTGTTGACTTTTGGTTGCGATCGCTCCTCCAGTCTCAGTGTAAAATTAGGTTGAATTTGCCTAAGCATCAACCCAAAAGTTTTTATGCTATCGACAGAATTGATCAAAGCTCAACCGAGTTTTTCCCTTGGATGCGTGCTGGTTGTGGAAGATGAAGCAGTGATTCGGGATACGATCGCGCTAGCATTGCGCGATGAAGGCTATGAAGTATTACTGGCAGAAGATGGTCACACCGCCCTCAGTACTGCCCGCAAAACCGAAAATCTCGACCTGATCGTTTTGGATGTGATGCTGCCCTACGTCAATGGGCTGGATCTCTGTCGGATGATCCGCCACGAAGGCAATGGTATTCCTGTGTTAATGCTCAGTGCCAAAGGTAGCGAGTCCGATCGCATCGTAGGTTTAGAAGTCGGTGCTGACGACTACTTGAGCAAACCCTTTGGTATGCGCGAATTGGTGGCGCGGTGTCGCGCTTTAATGCGTCGCAGTCGCAACGATTTTCAAGCAACGGGGGCAGCCCTCAAGTTTGGTGACATCACCATGTATCCCCAAGAGTGCCGTGTCATGGTACGTGGCGATGAAGTCAACCTTTCGCCCAAAGAATTTCGGATTTTAGAATTATTTATGAGTCATCCTCGCCGCGTTTGGTCGCGCGAACAGCTACTAGAGAAAATCTGGGGGGCTGACTTTGTCGGTGATAGCAAAACTGTAGATGTGCATATTCGTTGGTTGCGTGAAAAGCTAGAAACCGATCCTAGCGATCCCAAACACTTGGTAACTGTAAGAGGTTTTGGATACCGTCTGGGGTAAGCAGTACTGGAAGAATTGTCAGATTTGGTAAGCAGGTATAACGCCCGTTGGTCTCTACTGTCCTAGAATGGTGGTTAGGATTACCTAAACACCTTCTTTGGTAATGGCTAATTGCTAACAGCCACCTGCTAAATCGCTGAGGAATATCCTATGGAACTGCTTTGGGTCTTATTGGGAATGGCGATCGCATTCAGCCTGTTAAGTATTTATTGGGCGATCTTAAATTTTCGGCTCAAACAGCAACTCAAACGACAAAGTCCCCATCAAGAGGGTAATTTTCAAA
Source organism: Tumidithrix elongata BACA0141 (assembly GCF_036349135.1). Lineage (NCBI taxonomy): Bacteria > Bacillati > Cyanobacteriota > Cyanophyceae > Pseudanabaenales > Pseudanabaenaceae > Tumidithrix > Tumidithrix elongata. Next base: position 28,522 of record NZ_JAZBJZ010000013.1, on the reverse strand, counting down.
CGGAGGGTCTACCTAGGCTGGCCTTGCCAGCCTCAGCGCTCAGCGCCAATTTTAGTCAGGCTTCGCGCGCAGATAGCGACGAGCGATGGCAAAATCTGAGTCAGCTAGAACAAGAGGTCAGCGATTGGCAACAAGTCATGCAAGTTGCCCCGATTGGATATATTCAAGTTGATGAAGAAAACCGACTTTACTGGTCTAACGCTCAAGCTTTAAAGCTTTTGGGAATTCCGATCTACGATGAAAAGATCGCAAGACAGCAGTTTCTTTTACAGTTGGTACGATCTTACGAACTCGATCAGCTAATCGAGCAGACGCGATCGCAGCAACAGCCCATGCAAAAAGCTTGGGTATTTCATCAGGTCGTGCCAGATCCGCTACATCCCGTACAGCAGCAAGGTCGTCCCCTTTGTGGCTATAGCATTCCTCTAGAAGATGGCAAAGTAGGGATTTTTATCGAAGATCGCTTAGAAAAAGTTACCCTCACCCAACAACGCGATCGCTGGGCATCGGATGTCGCCCACGAACTTAAAACACCCCTGACATCGATTCGCCTAATTGCTGAAACCCTCCAACCTCGCGTCGAGTCTGCAATGCGAGTTTGGATCGATCGCTTGATCGATGAAGTGATGCGGCTGACCAATTTGGTCGAAGATTTGCTCGATCTAGGACAGCTAGATACCAGTTTGGCTCCCAAGCTATTGCTTAAGCCCGTCGATTTACCGCAATTAATTCAGGCAGCCTGGGGTGGTCTGGAACCCCTAGCGACGCGAAAACAAGTGAGCCTCACCTACAGCGGACTAGAGAATTTAACCCTCCAAGCTGATGAGTCGCGCCTCTATCGTTTGTTTCTCAACTTGCTAGACAACAGCATTAAACATAGTCCTGAGCAGCGGGCTGTGCTTGTCAAAGTCAATATCGTCAAGTCGAGCGATCTATCCCCCGCGATTCAGAATTCTGCATTACAGGAGCTAGAGACGAACGATCTAGAACCTCAAGCTGGAGAGATTCAAGAACAACCTCAAGCCGAACAGGTCGAAATCGATGTGATTGATGCAGGATCGGGTTTTCCCGAGGAAGCCATTCCCCATGTATTTGAGCGGTTTTATCGCATTGACCAATCGCGATCGCGATCGGTGGTCACAGATCGAGGGGGGAGTGGTTTAGGACTCGCGATCGCCTATCAAATTGTGCAACTCCATCACGGTACGATTCAAGCAAGCAATCATCCTGAAACAGGTGGAGCTTGGATTAAGGTAATGCTTCCTTTGCCATCCGTAGATACGGTATTATTTCAGCCTTCCAACATATCGCTGGGAGTATAATCCAGTCAGGGCAATCCGTTTAGTTAGTAAAAACTATAAATTTTCGATCCTCCGTAGTTGGGCAAACAAATATGAGTGCTGAACAAATTCTCAAAGGATACGCATCGGGTAAGCGAGACTTTACAGGGACAACCCTTGCTGGTGCTAACTTTTTTAATACAGACTTAATCGGAATTAACTTTAGTAAAGCCGATCTCAGACGGTCTAATCTGGTTTTTGCCTATCTCAATAAAGCCACATTAAATAGCGCTAACCTTAGTTCGGCAAAGCTAGGAGGAGCCACGCTCAACCAGTCTGTGATGATGAATATTAATCTCAGCGAGGCAGACCTCCAAGGTGCCTTGTTACAGCGTGTCAACCTATTTGGCGCAAACATGGTTTGGGCAAACCTCATGGATGCCAATCTCAGTGAAGCCGACCTACGCAGTGTAAATTTAAAGGGAGCCAACCTAAGAGGGGCAATCTTACGTGCTGCCTTAGTGCGTGAAGAGCGTGGTTACCCTAACACCAGTATGCAGGGAGCCAATCTACATAAAGCCGATCTAAGAGGCGCAAATCTTAGTGGAACCGATCTCTCTGGTGCCGATCTCTCTGGTGCCGATCTCAGCGAAGCTACCCTCAGTCGTGTAGACCTACGCGGCGCCAACCTCAACGGTGCGTTGATGGTAGACACGATTCTCGCAGAAGCAAATGCTAGTGGTGCAAATCTCGCTGGTGTGAATATGAAACGGGCTAATCTAACCAGAGCCGACCTCAGTCAGGCCAATTTACAAGCAGTGCTTTTAGATGGTGCCATGCTCTCTAAAGCCAACCTAGCCGCCGCCGATCTCAGCGATGCCAGTTTAGTTCAAGCAATTCTGACAGGATGCGATCTCAGTCGTGCTAATTTAAGTGGGGCAAGGCTAATCCAAGCCAGTTTGGTCGATGCCTATCTTGTACGGTCTAACCTTGATGGGGCTGATTTGACCGATGCTGTGCTAGAACGTGCCGAGTTAAGTGGTGCCAGTATGATTGGCGTAAATCTCAGTGGTGCAACCATGCCAGATGGTAAAGTTAGCCATTAAAAAATAAGTAAACATAAGCAATTAAAAAGAGCTTATTCTTATTGCATATTGGGCAAAAACTTGGGAATCGATCGGGAGACTTTATGGAAGATTTGAATCTTCTAGACGAAATTGTTGCGGATCTAGAACAAAGTGAAAATATCCTTCGCATTAAGCGATTGATTTTATTCACTAGCAATGATTTTTGGTCAAATGATGCTGAGGAAATTAAGTATCTCGATCTACGCCAACTGATTCAAACTTTGCTGGTCAATGTCCCCAATATAGATCACCTCAAACACAAGCTCAACAGCCAAGTAAAGCGTCTGACCAAGCAAGCAGACTACCTTCTCGCTGCGGACACAATTATCGATACCATTGGCTTGCTGTATTCTTTTATGCCCAAAGAGTCTCATGATAGGCAGCAAATAACCCAAGCCAGGGTTTACCAAGTCGCATCTGAGCCTGATACGGAGTCTAACTATCAAAGTTCCTACGAACAGGTATATGCTGCGCCTGTTAAACACAAGCTTGCCTATATTCCTAATCCATTTGAGATCAGACTAGAAATATCGAGAAATATCTGCCCTCTCCACGCCAAAATTGTGCTTTTTTCGGCGCTGAACTATCGATTTAGCCCTTCAGAAAAAGATTGGTCACCGCTCAGCACTTACGACCTTAACGATCTACTGGACACGATCTTTCAGGCTTGTCAAACAGTGGAAGAATTGGAGTCTAAGCTGTATGGGACAGCAAAGACCTTGGATCAAGCCGAAGATGGACGTAGAGCCGCAGGTGTAATCATCCAAGCCCTCAAGCCTCTTTACGAATGGGAAGGGTAAATTACAATATCTTCAAAAAAACGGCGTTGCCGTTTTTTTGAAGATGTGGCATTAGCTATTCACAACCGATCGCTGTTTGTTGGTTGCTAGATTTGCCAAGATGCGATCGCTGATTTGTCCGCTAGTGAGACCGAGTTCGGCAAAAGACTGTTCAGGCGAGGCATGATCGACCAGAATATCTGGGACACCGATCCGCTGTACGGGCACGACAACACCACAGTCCATTAACGCTTCCATGACGGCGCTACCAAAACCACCCATGATGCATCCTTCTTCGAGGGTAACGACTTTACCAATGCGTTTGGCAAGTGGGGCGATCAGTTCGATATCCAGAGGCTTGACAAATCTGGCATTGATTACTGTTGCCTGTACGCCATGTTCCATGAGCAATTCCGCCGCTTGCATCGCTGGGTAAACCATCGAGCCATAGGCAACCATTAGCACATCGTCGCCTTGGCGCAGTACTTCGCCTTTACCAATGGGCAAAGCTTCCCAACCTTCTGACTTAAGGGGTACACCATAGCCATTACCGCGTGGATAACGCATAGCGATCGCGCCGTTATGTTCGATGCCCGTCACCATCATCTGCTGCATTTCGGCTTCATCTTTAGGAGCCATCAGCACAATATTGGGAATGCAACGCAGGTAAGCAATGTCGTACATGCCTTGATGCGTTGGCCCATCTGCGCCCACAATACCCGACCGATCTAAACAGAAAAATACGGGCAAGCTTTGAATGCAAACATCGTGAACGATCTGGTCAAACCCACGCTGTAAGAATGTGGAGTAAATTGCTGCGACAGGACGCATGCCATCACAAGCCATACCTGCGGCTAAGGTAATCGCATGCTGCTCGGCAATTCCCACATCAATATATTGGTCGGGCAGCTTAGCCTGCAGTTTATCTAACCCCGTCCCTGTCGCCATTGCTGCCGTGATGCCAACGATCCGTTTGTCCTTTTCGGCAAGTTTGATTAAGGTGTCAGCGAACACTTTAGAGTAAGAGGGTGGCTTGGGCTTGGTCGATGTTGATGCTGTGGCTTTGCCTGTTTCGAGGTTAAAGGAGCCTTGGGCGTGATATCCGACCTTATCATCTTCGGCATAGCTATAGCCCTTACCCTTGGTGGTGGCAACATGTACCATCACAGGGCCCTTGAGGCTGTGTGCCATATTAAAGGTATCGATCAAATCCTTGATGTTGTGACCGTCAATTGGTCCAATGTAGGTGAAGCCTAGTTCTTCAAACACAGCTCCCACCTTGTTTTGCACCATCGTCAAAATCTTGATATTGTCTTTGATGCGCTCGATTTCTGGGCTGAGCGATCCACCCACAAAGGGTAAACTGCGAATTTGCCCCTCAAGGTTATCGGTGATGAACTTCATCGGTGGGCTCAGACGCATGCGGTTGAGATAGCGCGGAATCGCACCCACATTCTGGGAAATTGACATCTCGTTGTCGTTAAGCACCACCAGCAGGTTGGTTTTGGGCAAATGTCCAGCGTGGTTAATTGCTTCTAATGCCATCCCCCCTGTAAGCGCACCATCACCAATCACGGCGACGCATTTATAATTTTCACCTTTGGCATCGCGCGCTAGTGCCATGCCAAGGGCAGCAGAAATACTAGTCGAGGCATGACCTGCGCCAAAGTGGTCAAATTTGCTCTCACCACGTTTGAGGTAACCAGCCACCCCATCTTTTTGGCGCAAGGTATGAAAACGGCTATAGCGCCCCGTGATCAATTTGTGAGGATATGCCTGATGTCCCACATCCCAAGTGACTTTGTCGCGATCGAGGTCTAGGGTTTGATATAAGCCTAAAGTGAGTTCTACCACCCCTAACCCAGGTCCTAGGTGTCCGCCTGTGGCAGCGATCGTTTCTAAATGTTTCTGGCGGATCTCTTGAGCAATGGTTTCCAGTTGTGAAATAGAAAGACCGTGCAACTGGTTAGGATGGACAATTTCACTCAGACGCATAGCGACTCATTTTTAACGTTGATATTAAATCTAGTCTACCTGAATCCTGTTAACGCTATGTTCATCACGATTTTTAACAAGCTGCATTTGTGTCGATTGTTCCAAGACTCCAGAAGCCATAGCTAATAAAGCGATCGCACTAATTTATTTGACTCAAGGCTGATTAAACTGGCACGAGATCGGGGTGACAGGTTATGCTGGGTATCCAGACTCTAGTTTTTAATAAGAAGTAACCTCGTCTATGTTTTGGGCTGATAAGATTGCGGCAGATGCGCAGGGTGATTTGATCGTAGTAAATGACTCTAAAACACCCTCTGGGAGAGTGCATGTAGGGTCTTTACGGGGCGTAGTGATCCATGATGTGATCTACCGTGCGCTCAAACATGCGGGGAAGCCTGTCAAATTTTTATACGGCGTCGATGACTATGATGCGCTCGACACCGTTCCCAAGTATCTCGATCTCGACAAATTTGCCCCCTATCTCGGCTACCCTCTGTGTAACACGCCCTCACCTGACAATAGGGCTAGTGACTACGCCAAATACTTCATGGGTGAGTTTTTAGAAGTATTTGACTATCTGGGTGTAAAGCCAGAGGTTTATTATTTACGCGATTTGTATCGCACGGGCAAGCTCGATCGCTACATCGATCTATTCCTAAACAACGCGCATTTGGTCAGAGAAGCCTACAAAGAAGTCAGTAAGGCCGATCGCCCTGATAACTGGTATCCCTTTCATCCGATTTGCGAGAACTGCGGCAAGATTGCCACAACCGTAACGACGGCTTATCAAGACGGTAAGGTGTTTTACACCTGCGAACCCAATGCCACCAACTATGTGAATGGCTGCGGTCATTCGGGCTGGGTGTCTCCCTTTGGTGGCAATGGCAAACTGCCTTGGAAAGTGGAATGGGTCGCGAAGTGGGATGCGATCGGGGTAAGCATCGAAATGGCAGGGAAGGATCACTCTCAAAAAGGTGGGTCGAGAGATGTTGCCAATTCTATCTGTCGGAAGGTTTTGAACAAGCAACCACCGTTCCATTCTCCCTATGAGTTTATCTTGGTGAATGGCACAAAGATGAGTTCGTCGAAAGGAGTTGGCTCCAGTGCCAAAGAAATTGCAGAATTGATGCCACCCGAACTATTACGGTTCTTGATGTTGCGCACGCAGCCGCGCAGTGTGATTAATTTCTCTCCTAACTATGAGACGATTACCCGCCTGTTTCGCGATTACGACACGCTCATCAGTAAATACCAAGCTCATACCGAAGCTGATGCTAACACTCCCATCTCTGAAGACTTAATTCCATTGCTCTACGCCCAGTTAAATGAGGAATTGAGCGAGCAGAAACTGGGGCCTGAAGAAAATGCCAAGATTCCAACCTATGAAGCGATCGATATCAGCACCTTGATTTCGCTCCTACAGGTTCCCCACCTCGATATCGAAGTGGAAGTAGAGAAGCGCAGTCCCAAACCTCTCAGTGACTATGACTGGCAGATTGTCAGACAAAGAATTGCGGTGGCGAAGAAGTGGTTGCAAGATTATGCCGATGAAGAAGAGAAGTTGGTGCTCTATTTAGATCGAGTGCCTGATAAGGCAAAGAGCTTAGATGCCGAGCAAACGACTTACCTGACGCAGTTGATCGCAAATTTAGAAGCAGAAGTTAACTGGGATGGCGAAGAGCTGCAAACGACTTTATTCCGCACTGCCAAAGAACTAGAGATTTCCCAGAAGGTCGCCTTTGCTTCTGTGTATCTAACGTTTTTAGGAAAGGAAAGAGGGCCTAAAGCTGGGAACCTGCTGTCCTACTTAGATAAATCCTTTGTGATTGCCAGATTGCAAGAAGTACTCCAACTCAATGCAATTTCTGCGGTAGGATAATTCCCATGGCAACCATTCTGAGAGATTGGAGCTATCGCTATCAGTGGCTTTATGACACAGTATCCGCGCTAGCAGCTCTGAGTGTAGTCGGCGAAGGGAGGTTCCGTCAGTTGTTTCTGCGCGATTTAACCGTCAATCCCACAGCGAAGGTACTGGATCTCTGTTGTGGCAGCGGTCAAGCAACGGAGGTATTAGTCAAACATTTTCAAGATGTGACTGGGTTGGATGCTTCTCCCTTTGCGATCGCGCGATCGCGTCAGAATGTCCCAGCCGCCACCTATGTCGAAGCCTTTGCGGAAGCGATGCCCTTTGGCGATCGGCAGTTCGATTTGGTGCTAACTAGTACAGCCATGCATGAAATGGAACCTCAGCAATTACGGCAGATTATCCAAGAAGTATTTCGAGTACTCAAGCCTGATGGTCGCTTTATAATTGTTGACTTCCATAAGCCCACCAATCCTCTATACTGGTTGCCAGTATCGACTTTTCTCTGGCTATTTGAGACGGAGACGGCTTGGCAATTGCTCGAAACCAACTTAGTTGCGGTGTTAAGCGAAGCAGGATTTGCCTTAGAATATCATCGTTTCTATGCGGGAGGAAGTTTGCAAGTTCTGCAAGTAAAGAAAGGAACGAAGCCGCTTTAAACATGACACTTTCTACCAGCTCCAATCCAGAAAATTCTGTTGCTCAGTCCCATTCGAGTATCTCTTCCCATACTCCAGCATGGTATCGCCCTACATTTTCGCCAGAACATGGGGTTTATGTCGTGCTGCTCGTATCGTTTCTGACAGGAGCAGCCGCAGCGCAACAATGGACAATAGCCACAACTTGGGCTTTGATTTGTGCATTTGCGGGGTTTCAAGCTGAGCATCCATTAGCTTTGCAAATTAAACAGCGACGCAGTTGGAAGCCTCGCTTCTTGACTTGGGGTGGAATTTACGGTGGAATTTCGCTGAGTCTCGCTGTATATCTATATCTACGAACGCCTCTGTTGTTGTGGCTATATCTGGGTGCGATCGCTGCCCTGTTGCTAGACGCGATCGCAGTCTTCTATCGCAAGCAAAAATCTGTAGTCAACGAAATCCTCACCTTTGCTGCCGTTTGCCTCGCTACACCCTTTGCCTACGCTGCCACGGGTGGGACGCTTACTGTTTCTGTGTTTGGATTGTGGCTGTTGAATACGCTCTTTTTTAGCAGTGCCATTTTTACAGTGAAACTGCGCAAACCCAAAATATCCTCTCTGATCCTAGGGATGATTTATCATGCGATCGCTAGCCTAATTATTGTAGGGCTTTGGCTCTGTGGTTGGCTTGACGCAATTCCAGCCTTAGGGTTTGGCGTAGTACTACTCAAGTTTGGCTTGATTTTGGGGCGACGGGAATGGTATCAAACCACTCAAATTCAAAATGTAGCAATTCTTGAAACCTTTTCTGCTTCGATCTTTTTGGCAATTGTAGCGATTTCTCTACTACCCGCCCATCTCTCCGCAGTAGCTTAGAAGCAGTAGCGTGGAAATGGATAGGCGAGATACCACAAAGCCAAAAAGGTAGGAAACGTCAGTTCGGGATAAGAAAACCTGAAACGCTATACATCCCAAGGATCCCCCCCAGCCCCCCTTACAAAAGGGGGGAGAACTCACTTGTCCCTCTTTTGTAAGGGGGATGCCCGATAGGGCAGGGGGATCAAACCCCTCGGTTCCAGCAATTCGGCTTACTTTGCTCCGAAATCCTTAACCTGAACTCAGGTGAGGAGGCATTCCGAGAGCTCTTAATTCCGAACCCAGCCTGTAACGGCAAAGCGGCTATCTAAAAATTGCTTGGACGGACAGCTTACGGGTAGGACTTCGTGCAGGCAACGGCTTAGAAAAACAGCAACACTGTTATTTTTAGGCTGAATCGTCTTGTATGACTTCGCAGCAACGTAGAAGTTATTCTCTATCTTGCTGTCGTATAGCAGTAACTCTCCGCCAGTAAATGCCTTGGGCTCGCGATGGAAGTAATACACAAACGTCCATACCCGATTTGCAGTGTCGGAACTGCCATTATCATTGTGAATCTTATAGTAATTGCCATCGTTATTCATGGTTAACTGCGCTTCAATACTGCTAGGCGTGAAATTTTGTATTCCCAAGCGCGACACAACCTGCGGTGCGATCGCCATCATCCGATTAATTAGCAATTGCGAAAATTCAGGGAAATCATGAAGCACCTTGGTGCGACGATAGTCAACATCCTGTGTAGAAATCGTTGCAGGAACAAATTTAGCTGCTTGTGATTGCGTGTATTGGAGAAATCTGGTCAGTTCTTGAGGGGAAAGGAAATTTTCAAGAACGAAGTAAGAAGATGGGAAAACTTCGCCTTCATCCTTCTCTGATTTTAGCTTGAGCGGTTCTGGGACGATCGCGATTCGACCTGCCTCTGAGTTGGAAACAGGTTGGATGAGAGGTTGCTTGCGTTCCGGAGCGATGGACACTTGACGAGGCTTTTGTGGTTGGTCTGCGATCGCCCACATCCTAGCGTGGTTTTGATAGCCCTGTTGCGTCACGATAAAGTTTCGCCAAGAAAAGCTATAGAGAGGTTCTTGCTGGTTGAGCCACTCCAGCAAGGAGGCATCGAAATCGAGCAGAGCGCCTAGCTCTTCTGTTGTAATCCAGTAATCTGACTCAGCCAAATGCTTCACCAAATCTAGCCGTTTGAGCAGGGCATCTATTTTAATTGGGCTAAATTTTTGCTTGATCGGGCTTGATTTTTGGATAGCTTTTTCTTTCGTAACCATAGAATTCCCCACGGTGATTGTCCTCTCTAAAAGCCTAAAAAGTCATCAGTTGAATCTCGGTCAAAGCGGAGACCTCAATTATTTTCTACTTCGTACCTTCGGTATCCTGTGAACAGGCGATCGCCATTTTTCAAGATATGGATCTCAATTTGGTCGCTTGCCCAAGTAATTTGGTCTTGCATCTGAGGATTAAAGATATGCAGTCGCTGATTACTGGACGAGACAGGAGAACTGGGTATATTCACCGCCAGCGATTCCACATAGGGGCCATCAATCAGTAGATCGAGTTCTGCAAGTAATTCCTCTGCCCCCATTGGACTGTTAGTCCCCCTGAGTTCCTCTAGCGTAAACCCCGTAAACGCCATGACATTGAGCCCTGCGGCTTTTACCTTACGGGCTACTTTTGCGAGGGTATGGGCTTGCCAAAATGGTTCCCCCCCTGAAAAAGTCACACCTGTATTGTGAGGATTACTGAGGATTTTGTTGACAAGTGCCTCAATAGGCATGAGTTGATTGACCTCAAAAGCCCAAGATGCTGGGTTAAAGCAACTTCGACAATGGCGAGAGCAGCCTTGTACCCAAACGACGGCTCGACTGCCAGGCCCGTTTACTTCTGATTCATCAACATAGCCCATCAGGTTAACGCGATCGAGCAGGTAGAGCGTCAGTTGCAAGGATTTCCTTCTCATGGTTAACTCCTGTGGGTGCGTTCACACATCAAGTTGAAGAGACGAATCATGCTCTCATTTCCTCCATAACCTGTTGATTAACAGAGCAAACCTTCTAATTTGTATCTATCCTACGCATCTTAGCTAGAATCGCAAGGTAGTTACCGCTCAGTCCCTATAGTTACTACAAGTAAAGGATTGGGAGAACCTATAGCTTTACAGTTGTTTTGAAGAAATCGTTAAATTCCAGTTGTGCAGCTCGATCGGTCAGCGATGCCATCAACTCGGATACGGGTTGGATACGTTTTTGTGGGTAAGGGTTCAGCAATCATTAATTACCTCGATACAATACAAAACAAGAAACATTACACAGACAGTAGATGCTTAGCAATCCCTAGATCGATATAGGAATTCCCTGCATCAATCTGGCGAATGGCAGCAGCCATTTGTTCGACAGACGCATTTTTTAAGCAGTAGCCCTCCACATGCATTGCCAAGGTCTGCACGATGATCGCTGGTTCGTTGGGATCGAGCAAAATCAAAAGTCTGGAGGGCTTTACGGTAGCTTCTATTTGCAGATCGTGCATCTGCTGGATAAATTCACGGATGGACATATCGGGCAAATGGGCATCGACGATCGCCACATCAACATCAATCGATTCGAGGAGTACGAGTCCTGTAGTGCCATTGGTGGCTTCGCTGGCAACTTCGATACCAGGCTGCGATCGCAAGGCTACCCGCAACGCGATCCGCGTTTTTTCCTCAGATTCAACGAGAATAGTTTGAATGTCGTTCATAATCCTCTAAATATGCATCATGGGTTCAGGCGCTGCTTCCAAGGGTGCTTTGGTTTCGGCGGGGGCTTCACTGCTGTCTTCAGCTTCATTTCCATCGTGAGCTTCGCAGTGGTACTCTGGTAGATCGCTTGGTGCGCCACAGGCAGCAATACTACTACTACTCATCAATATCCCTTCTACATTTTCTATATTGGGCGTCCAAGTGGGCATTTCCGTGGTGACAGGAGCCACTGCTACATGGGTCTGCTTGAGTTGGACCAATTGTTCTGGGGTGAGAATTCGGCTGCGATCGAAGCCAAACTCAATTTCCGTATGCAATCCTTTCTGCTTCAGGCGTTTGAGATTGTAGAAGCGTTTATTCAATGTGGTTTGAGCAAAGGCTTTTAAGCAGCCGAGTAGATACTTGCGCTTGAATGAATCTTTGACAAACCAGTATTCCAGCATCTTATGGGAATAGAAGCGGGCATAGTTACGCAGAATACCCTTAAGAAGCTGTTCGCGGGTGATCGCGTCGGGCTTCATAATTGGGGTTACAAAGTTGTAATGGGAATAGTCCCGCACTTCCACCTTGTCACCCAATTCTTCAAACAGCTCGGAAAATGGCCAAGGCGTATAGATATTCCAGTTGGTCATATCAGCATGCCAATCCCGCGCCATCCGATAGGTCTCTTCGATTGTCTCTAGGGTTTCATTCGGTAGCCCCATAATAAATTGGACTTCCGCCACAATGCCGTTTTCTTGCAATAACCTCACGGCCTTTTTGTTGTCTTCGATCGTGGTTTCTTTACGGAACAAATTTAGGTTTAACTGCGCCGCTGCCTCGGTTCCCAAGGAAACGTGAATCAATCCCGCCTCGCGATAGAGAGGAAGTTCCTTTTCGTCGCGCAAAATATCGGTGACGCGGGTATTAATCCCCCAGTGAATGCCTAATTTGCGATCAACCAACTCTTTGCACAGAGCGATAAATCGAGATTTGTTAATCGTTGGCTCCTCATCGGCAAGAATAAAGAAGCCGATGTGATGTTGCTTTACCAATTGTTCGATTTCATCGACAAAATGCTTGGGCGATCGCGAACGGTATTTGCGCCAAAACTTCCACTGGGAACAGAACCGACAACGAAACGGACAACCCCGCGCAAAGTTGGGTACAGCAACCCGCACATTCAACGGGGTGTAGATATATTTGTTCCAGTCCAACAGGCTCCAATCGGCACAGAGGGTATTGAGATCCTTAATCGGTGGGTGATCGGGTGTTGCCACCACCTTCCCATCCTCTAGGAATGACAATCCCAAAATCTGGTTGCGATCGCGCCGATCCGTACCATTGGCGATTGCCCGCAACAAATTAATTGTGATTTCCTCACCCTCACCGCGAATAATGTAATCCACCCAAGGAGCTTCCCGCAGCACCTCTTCATACATGAAGGTGGGGTGAACGCCACCCATGATCGTCACTGCCTGGGGGCAAACCTGTCTGACAATCTTGAGCGTGGTTTGGGACTGGTAAATCATGGGTGTGATTGCCGTTGCCAACACCACATCGGGCTGATGCTGGGCAATGATTTGAGCCAAGGCATCATCGGAAATGTAGTTGGTCATGGCATCGACAAACCGAATATCGGTAAAGCCTGCTGACTTTAAGGTTCCACCCACATAGGGCACCCAACTGGGGGGCCAATTCCCAGCGATTTCTGCGCCCCCAGAGTGATAATTGGGCTGAATCATCATGATTCGCATCGCATCTCTCCTAATGACGGGAATAATTTAGGTAAGCCCCAGCCCCCAATGCTGGGGAAGCAAAATCTCTTGAAGTTCTCTAACATTGGGGGATTTAGGGGACGAAGAATGTGGCTAGATCCCTACCGCATTCCGACTGGAAAAGGATTAAATTGACTTAGAGAAAGTTTCGATCTTGCGATTGCCTAAATAGGCATCGAAGGCAGAAGCGATATTACGGATTAGCAACCGTCCAATCGGTGTCACCTCAATACCATCGCCCCATCGTTTTAGCAAACCATCCGCTTCTAGGGCATCTAGTTTGGGTAGTGCCTTGGCAAAGTAGTCATTGAAATCGAGATCGAAGCCAAGATGGTATTTGTTTTCTAAGTCCTGTACGGATAGTTGAAATTGACACATCAATTCCATAATCACCGTCCGCCGAATTAAATCGTCTTGGTTGAGCTGTACGCCTCTCTCAATCGGTAATTGATTGGCATCGATCGCCCGATAAAAGTCTTTTAAGCCCTTTTGGTTTTGGACGTAGACATCCTGCAACATGCTGATGGAGGTCATACCAAAGCCCAAGAGATCGGATTCTGGTTTGGTGGTATAGCCTTGGAAGTTACGATGCAGCTCCCCTGCCTGTTGTGCGATCGCCAGCTCGTCATTGGGTTTCGCAAAGTGATCCATGCCGATAAACACATAATCAGCCTCTGTGAGTTGGGCGATCGTCTGTTGCAGAATCTTCATCTTTTCGTCGGCATTGGGCATGGCAGACTCTGGCATTCGTTTCTGAATTGGCTTCAGCCATGGAATGTAGGCAAAGTTAAATACCGCAATGCGATCGGGATTTAGCTGCAAGGTTTTCTGTACGGTCTCTTGAAAGGTCTCGGAGGTTTGGAAGGGCAGACCGTAAATCAAGTCCACATTGACGCTCTCAAATCCTGCTTCTCGAATCCAGCGCATGACATCAAACAGCATCCCTTCTGGCTGAATCCGATTCACTGCTTCCTGCACTTTAGGATTAAAATCCTGAATGCCAAAGCTAATGCGATTAAAGCCCAAGCGACGCAGAAATAGAATGTATTCGCGATTCACATAGCTAGGATTGATTTCAATCGAGATTTCTGCGGCTTCATCAAAGCGAAAATGCTTTTGTAACTGATCCCAAAGAAACTCCACCTGACTTTGAGAGAGATAATTGGGCGTACCACCGCCCCAGTGTAACTGATGTACGCGGCGATCGGGACTGACCAAGCTGGCAACTTGGTGAATATGTCGGGCTATATAGCCTAAATAGGTTTCTGCCACTTCTTTCCGCTGGGTGATCACCGTATTGCAGCCACAGAAATAGCAGGGGGTCTCACAAAATGGAATGTGACAGTAGAGCGATAGGGGCGTGTTTTTGTAATTGCCAATGGCGATCGCTGATTGAAATGCCTCAACCCCAAAGTCAGGCGTTAACTCCGTTGCTGGTGGATAGCTGGTATAGCGCGGTAATGCTTGATTATACTGATTGAGCAATGCGGCATCAAATTGAACAATGGGCGATAACGGTTTCATGAATTAAACTATCCTTTGAGGTTCTCAGCAACGTAAAACTTCCTAAGTTTGGGTTCGATCTTCTGATTTTGGATGCCGAATTTTAGGTTCGCCAAAACTCAACATCCAAAATCTCTGTATCTTGAATCAGATACCCCTACTAGCCTTTGACTAGTTCTCTCTCAGCATGGGGATGGCGCTCTGTACTGCCTGGACGATCTTGGCGGGTGAGCAAATCAAAGGTATGTTCTCCGATCGCCGCTCTCACATCTGGTTCTAGTTCGTGCACCACATCCCGATTTAGGGTAAAGGCTAAATTGGCTTCTGCCACAATGCGAGCGACGGTTTCTTCATTAAGAGGAAGGGCATCTAGTGCTTGCCGATAGCGTTCCTTAAATTCCCGTCTTGCCTCTGGGGTAGAGATTTGAGCAAACTCATAGAAATCAATACCGCGATCGGCAGGCAGGCTCAAGGCCGATCGGATGATGTTCTTTAAGCTCTGACCACCTGATAGGTCTCCCATATAGCGGGTATAGGCATGGGCGATCAGCAATACTGGGTCGTTATCTGACAGTGTTTGAATGCGATCGCAATAGACCTGACCTGCGGCTAAAGGGGTGATTTCTTGCTGCCAGTTGTCACCGTAATAAAAGACCATATCACGGGTGAGATTTTCGACGCGATTTAACTCTGGGAAATAGACCGCACCAAGGATGGGGTGATTTGCATGTTTCTGCAAGGCAGTCTCAAGGGTACTGTAGACAAAATACAGATTGGCTAATAGTTTGCGCAAAGGTTCGCGTTCGACAATTCCCTTCAAAAAGCATTTCATAAATGCTGTATTTTCTGCCGCCGTGTGGGAATGTTGGGTACCTTCCCGCAGGGCTATGGATAGATGACTCATGGTAATTTCTCCTAATTGATCGTATTTCTGAAACTTTCAGCATTAATCGATGGCAATAAGTACAGCCGCAACATCTGCCACACGATGACAGCAATCCAAGGCAATTTTTGGAACCACTTCACAAAAGCAAAAGTTTTGCTGCTGGCAATTTCTGTAAGCTTTTGGTTGGCGATCGCACATTGCTCTAGACGTGGGAAAAACTCTGGATGATTGGTGTCTAAGATGCTAGGAAATGCACTTTTAGCGGTTTCATTGGTATTTTGAATCACCTGTTGATTGTATTCGTGGGCATCAATGCCAATCGATTCATAAAAATCTGACCGTTCCAACACCGTTAAGGTGTGGGTAGCAAACACCGTTAATAGGAAAAACCTTGCCCAGAGCCTTGCTTTCCAGTTATTCCAGAGATTGGGTTGCGATCGCAGCAACACCTTAAAGAAATCTCCGTGGCGATTCTCATCCTGACACCAATTTTCAAAGTAGTTAAACAGAGGATAAAAGCGATTTTCGGGATGCTGTTTGAGGTGATAGTGAACGAGAATATATCGCCAGTAACCAATTTTTTCCGATAGATAAACCGTGTAGATTACCCATTCTGGTGGAAAAAAGGTATAAGAGCGTTTTTTCGTTAAGGAAGTCAAATCTAGAGACAGACCAAAGTCTGCCATTGCCTTATTTAAAAAGCCAGCATGACGAGCTTCATCCCGTGCTAATAAATTAAAGGCTTCTGACAGTAATGGATTACTATCTTTCAGACGATGAGATAGTTCTTTAAATAATAAAAAGCCAGAAAACTCTGAGGTACAGGAACGTTCTAGAAAATCAATAAAGGCTCGTCGCGTTTCGCCATCAATATGATCCCAAGATTGCTTAAACTCTTGATTGCGGACAAAATGGTAGCGGTTATAGTCAGTACGCAATTCTGTCATCACAGCTTCTAATTCTGCTGCTTGTCCAGATAGATCCATCTGGGCAACACCATCAAAATCTGTTGTATAAAATCGAGGAGTTAGTAATGTTTCTTGAACGGGGGGTTTGATCTTTGGGCGGAGAGTCGCTTGCTCAGATGAGGCAATCGAGTTGACCATAGAATAGATTGCTCTGAATAGATGGTTCTTAAAAGTACTTGGGTAACATCTTTTCCTAAATGCCCATCTTCCACAAGTCAGTTACTAATTAGGCGCTATAGTGACTCAAAGTAAAGCATCGTCACCAATTCTGGGTTTGAGGCAGTTATAAAGAATTGTTTTGTATTTGCGGGTACCGATCGCTTCTCCCTAGAAATCCTCTAAAATCTCAGTATTGCCTAGGCATAGGAATCTAAGCCTGCGATCGCCTAGTTTTCCAATAGTTTTCCAAGATTAGAACTAGTTTTCCAAGGTTAGAATATATTGGGAATACCCATTAGAAATTCTGTTCATGCTGCAAACCAACCAATGCCAAGAGATTAAATGCCCGATTCAGTTTGTGGTGGATCTATTGGGCAACAAGTGGTCGATTTTGGTTTTGCGCGAGTTGTTTGGCGGCGATCGGCGCACCTATGAACTGTTGGCGGCGTTGCCTGGCATCAGCACCAAAACCCTGACACAACGGCTTCGGGAATTGGAAGCCCATGGTTTAGTCGAACGCCGCATCTATGCCGAAATTCCACCCCATGTCGAATATTCCCTCACGCCCAAGGGACACCAAATTAAGCCAGTGATGGCATCTCTAAAGGAAGTGGGAACCCAATGGCTGAATCAAGAATCCTGTTTTTGCGCCTTAACCGATGATAGATAGTTGACTCGACCAGAATGTCTGATTGGGGAATTAGGCAGCAACTAACTCAGCCATCAGTTCGGCAACGGGCATAATTCGCTCAGCGCATCCGGCATGGCTACCTGAAAAAATCAGCCCATGTTCGATATCTCCTTTTGCAGCTTTATCCAATGCCTGAAAGATGCAGTAGTATTCTTGGCGATCGCGGACGCCCAGTTCCGACTTGGGCTGATGTCCTCAACCGAGCAAATATAGGAATTGAGGTCATGCACGAACGCAACGTCCATAATTTACCCTCGATCTAGCTTTCGGTGCATCACAACCGATCGCGCTAGTCGCTCCTACGATCTCTTAATGAAACGATCTCAACTTTGTCGATTTGTTTAAATATAGGTTCTGCACCCCCTTAGGGCACTTTTTTACTGTCTGTAATCGATTTGGGTATGGAACCAGATGCGCCCCTATCCGCCAATATAATGAAGAGCGCGTTGCCCAACTCCGACTCAGCTAAATTAAACCGACTATGCCAAATCATCCCACCGTTCACACCTATCCCGATCTGTTGCTCGGTAAGCTCGTGAAGCGATACAAACGCTTCTTTGCCGATATCGAACTAGACAGTGGAGAGACGATTGTTGCCCATTGTGCCAATACGGGTCCGATGACAGGTGTGTGTGAGATCGGCGCACAGGTGGCTGTGTTTTACAATCCTAGTCCTAAACGCAAGCTCGCCTATAGTTGGGAAATGATTCACATCGATGGAGTTTGGGCGGGAATTAATACGAGCCTTCCTAATAAAGCGATCGGCTATATGCTGGAAAACCACTTATTGCCTGAGTTGGAACCCTATGACACGATTCAACCAGAGGTTGCCTATGGCGAAGAAAAGAGTCGCATCGACTACTTGCTCGATCGCAAGCCCCTCTTAAATACTCAAGCTGATTCCCAAAAGCAAAGAACCTATGTGGAAATCAAAAACACAACTTGGTGCGATCGCAACATCGCCCTATTCCCAGATACGGTGACGACAAGGGGGCAAAAACACTTAAGAGAACTCATGTCCGTGGTGAACGGGGATTCCCTTGCTGCGATTATCTATTTTATCAATCGCGGTGATTGCGACCAGTTCAAAAGTGGCGATCGCGCCGATCCTGAATATGGCAAGTTGCTCAGAGAAGCGATCGCTTGTGGGGTGAAAGTCCTGCCCTGTCGATTTCACGTCACACCTCAAACGATTACCTATTTGGGGTTAGCGGAATTAGTTTTAGATTGAGCAAAAGCTTTTTGCCGCAAGAGCAAAAACATCACAATCCCTGTCATGACACCGTAACTCGCCCCCACGATCGCGACGGTAAAGCTGGGCAGGGTAAACATCACCTTGCTCCCGATCGTTAAACTGCTGTACCAACTGACTGAGGTGGCGATCGCCCACCAACCTGCTTGCGGCATTTGCACTCTCAAGAAAGTCCACTGTGCTAGCCCTGTGGTTGCACCGCGCAAGGCAGCATAGATGGCAAATAGATCCACGGCATCCCCAAAGGTAATACTGAGATTCCAAGCGATCGTCATGCTAATTGGGCCACCCGCCATGCCACCTAGGGTCGTTACTACCAGCCACCAGAGCGCATCACGAATTCTGCCTCGTAGTACCAACCACTGAGGCAACGCGATCGTCAAACTCATTA
The DNA here is from genome assembly GCF_036349135.1 of Tumidithrix elongata BACA0141. NCBI lineage: Bacteria > Bacillati > Cyanobacteriota > Cyanophyceae > Pseudanabaenales > Pseudanabaenaceae > Tumidithrix > Tumidithrix elongata. The sequence continues at coordinate 9,614 of NZ_JAZBJZ010000013.1, read as the reverse complement.
CCCCAAAACTCAAGATATTCGCCGCATTATTTCCCGCAATAGCAGTAACATAATCGGGGATTAGGGCACTGACTGGGCCACCGATCGCAAACCCAAGGCAAGTCGCCACTATCCAAAGCGGCAAAAAACGCCATCCAGACCAAAATCCGAGAAATGGATGAGACATAGGTTTTCCTATTTCGATCGCTTCGCACAGTCAACCAGTTGAGACAGCGATCGATCTGGTAGAGATTGAGATAACTGCATCGCCTTATCGTACTCTCCTGCTTCCGCATAGGCGATCGCGATCTCTTCCAGCATCCATGCCTTGGATGGGATATCTGGTAGTCCTTTTTCGGATTCAGGCATCTGTTGAGCAAACACAACCGCGCGATCGAGATCGCCTACTTCAATTGCTTGTTTGATAATAGACACAAAGGCTCCAGATCGCCACTCAGGTTCGGGGACTTGTTGCAACAGCATCAACGCTTGTTTCGTCTGTCCGACTTTAGCGGAGGCTTCGGCTAGGGATGTCAGGGTAGAGTTATGATAATCTTTGAACAATCGACCTTGTAGACCTCGCGCTACTTCAATCTTTCCATTTTTGAGATAAGCCAGCATCGCTTCGTACAGCACTTGCTGCACCAGAGTATCGGGCAAGCCCTTTACCAGACTGAGGGCTAGCTCGGGTTGGTTGGCTTGAGCTAGGTAGACTGCAACCCCAATCAAAGTTTTTTGTTTTAGTTCTGCTGACTGAATCTGCGTGATCGCTTCTAAGGCTTTTGGGGATTGCCCCAACTGGGCGTAGGTAAAGGCAATATCACCCCATGCTCGATCGCGATCAGTGGTTGGCTGAATAGTGCGGGCGATCGCTTCAGCATTCTTTAATAATGGTACAAGTAGAGCGATGTCTTTCTGAGCGATTTCGGTGTTACGGCTTTTTAACATTGGCGATATGACTTCAAATCGCTCTACTGGATCGGTAACACTATTAACAATTTTCATCGCAGGCTCAATTCCTAGAAATTGCAACCATTCCCCTGCAATCAAAGCAGTATTTGGATACATCTTAGCCGTATAGCCCGATCTCACGACCTCTAAAATCTTCCCAAATACATACTCCAGCTTTGTTTGGCGTGCGTCGATCAAAGTCGTTTTTTGGGCGATCGGCAATTGGTTCAACTCATATTGGGAAAGAGTTGAGTAAGATACTTCGGCAATAATAGACAGTACAAAGACCCTACTGTCGGGTTGACTAAAAGTGTCTGCATACTCAAGACTTTGGTTAAAGAGCAGATCGGCTTTGCGATTTTCTCCTGCCAAGCGATATTCCCAACTGAGTTTGCTCAACATAGTCAGCCAGTCTTTACTGTCTCTACTTTCTTTCGTATGGTTAAGCAATTGTGTAATTTCTAAGCTTCGATCTAGCATGGCGATCGCTTGTTCGTGCTTATCCAATATGAACAATCCTTTCGCGATCTTCACCATGTATTCAACTTTATCTCTGGGGGATAGATGAGGCTGTTTTTGATATGTTTGCAAGGCTTGTAAAAGCGCTGCTTCTGCTTGCTCTGGCTGCTTTAAGTCAATTAAATTCCCTCCCAAATTCTCTAGAAGCTGAGCTTTGTCTTGATGATATCTAGTTGTCCGCCAGATATATTGATAAGTATTGAAACTACTAAGATTCATTGGCAAATCGTCATTTACCGACTGGAGTAACTGGAATGCTTGGGAAAGTAAGGGAATCGCTGTTTTTGGCTCTGCGGTAGTACGATAACGATAGGCAACCTGCATCAATTCTTCTGCTTGCAATTGCGGAAATTGCTTCCGATCCATACCCTTGACCAGTTGCAAGATGAGGCGATCCTGTTTGGCTTTTTGATAGCGATCGAACAGGCGATCGAAGGATTGGAGCTGCTGTGTAGGATCGGAAGTTTGTTTGATTCGTTCCAAATGACAGAACGTGAGAATACCTCCCATTTTTGCGTTAGCTGAAAGCTTGGGAGATAGAGCTGAGATCTCTTCTGCTTTTACCAACCCAGCTAGTGAAAAACTATTGACCAGAAATAGAACACCTAACCCACTCACAAATCCGACTCGGTTAATTAATCTCATCTAAGTTCCTGATTAGTGTTTGGAGAATTAGTGGTTGATCGCATTCCCACCATGAATTTATCGAACGTGCCTAAACTTTTTGTGCGAACGTGCGCCCCAATAAGCCCTGCGGTCTGACCAACAACATGATGAATAAAATTGCGAAAGCCACCGCATCTTTGTAAGCGGAAAAGTCTGATGGCACAAACGCCTCGACCAGGCCAATGATTACACCACCAAGTACCGCTCCTGGGATATTACCCAAACCACCCAAAACAATCACGGCAAGTCCTTTTAACCCAAAGGCAATGCCAAAATAAGGGCCAGCAATGCTCACACTAGAACCGATTAACGTACCTGCGACACCACCCAAAAAGCCCGAAAGAAAGAAGGTTAACAAAATAAAAAAATCGGTATTAATCCCCAACAAACTGGCTGTCGTCGCATCTTCGGCAACTGCTTTTAGGGCTTTACCCATTTTTGTGAAATTGATCGCATAGGTTAATGCTGCCAGAATAACAATGGATACGCCGAAAATCACGATCTGCACCGTGCGAACCATCACGGGCTTTGCTACGGAGCCAAAATTAACCGCCGCAGGCAAATTTCCGTAAATATTGGATGGGAATGTGTAGATCTCAGCACCAACAAGATACTGAATTAGATTCACAATGACGACAGCTACACCCAAGCTAGATACGAGCGTTAACAAAGGATCGGCTTGTCTGGTTCGGAGGGGGCGAAATGCCAGCCGTTCGACCAAAACACCCACTAAACCTGCCAGAATGCTGCCGACAAACAGAGCAAGAGCAAAGGGCATGTGTAAGACTTGGGGTAAAGCAACGCCGCCTAGCAGCCCATTAGAGCTAAATACCCCACCACAGAGACTATAGGTAAAATAGGCTCCGAGGGTAAAAATAGCACCATGGGCAAAATTGATAATCCCTAAAATTGAGAATACTAGGGTATAACCAAGGGCAAAGATAGCGTAGACGCTGCCAATTGACAGACCATTGGCAAATTGCTGTAAAAATAGGGTGAGATCCATTCTTTAATTTAAGCAGCTAAGGGAAACCAGAGGATATTAAAGCAGGCATGAAGTTATCAAAGATCTTTTTTGGCATTAGTTTGGGCATTGCTTCAGCATTTGCGGCTGCCTTCTCAGGCCTATTAGCAAACTCTTCCACTACTTCAAGTGCAAATTCCTCAGCTTCTAATGCTGTAAGTACGAATACTGCCAAAACTCAAGGAGTTGCTGAAACCACACCTACGTTTCTAGCTCAATATATCGCGATGACACAGCAAGAAATCGATCGCCTCAAGCATAGCGAAAAACAAAGTCTGACACTTCCCGATACTGGCAGTCAAAATGACAGTTGGAGTTGCGGACCTAACTCAGCGGCAAGAGTCTTGAAATTTTACGGGCATGATGTTGATTACGACATGGTTCGGGCAGCCACCGAGAAAAATTTTATTTTGCCCGAACAAATTAAAAATCCGCTCGATGACAGTTGGGTCAATATTCGCACGGGCACAACGCCCAAGGTCTTGCAAAAGGTGATGCAGCGATGGGAAGGCGATAGGGTAAAACTGGCAAGAAAGGTCGAACTTGCCACCCTACTGAGCCTACTCGAAACGGGTAAACCTGTCATAGGCTTGATTAGAGTTGGCAGCTTTAAAGTGCCCCTATTTGGTACAGCCCCCTACCTGCACTGGGTAGCACTTACAGGCTTCGATCGCGCGCAACAACAGATCTACTACACCGATACCAACAGTCAAGAGTCATCTATGTCCTATGAGGAATTTCTGCGGAAATGGAATCTCGGCTCGGATGGCAATGCTGTGAACGCGATTTTAAAAGGTAATGGGGTAGAACCAAGAACTATTGTTTGGGTCGATCGAAAGAAGGAAGAACTATAGCCTCCTGACCTAAGCTGAGCCGAGTCGAAACCGAAGCTATCCAATCTTATACATGCGATCGCGTCCTAGTTCTTTAGCACGATAGAGCGCGTAATCTGCAGCCGTAATCAACACTGTTGGTAAAGATTCTACCAGTGGAACCAGACTGGCTACACCCACACTAATCGTGACATATTCACTCACATCTGAGTCTCCATGTAGGATCTTTAGCTCTTTGACATTTGCGCGAATTAGCTCTGCAACAATGGCTGCGCCTTCAATTTCTGTATTAGGCAACAGAATGGCAAACTCTTCACCACCATAACGAGCAGCCATGTCAGCAGGACGACGTACTGATTGTTTTAAAATTTGAGCAACTTTTCGCAGGCAATCATCCCCTGCTAGATGCCCATAGGTATCATTGAAATTTTTAAAAAAGTCGATGTCACACATGACTAAAGACAAGGGCAGTTGTTCGCGGGCGAGACGACTCCATTCCATGTTGAGGTATTCATCAAAGCGTCTGCGATTGGCTAACTGGGTCAACCCATCTAAGTTTGCTAGATTTAGTAACTCTTCATTGGCTTTTTGAAGCGCCGCCTCAGCCGTTAATCGACTTTGGATTTCTTGTCTGAGCTGATTGTTTTGCGTCTGTAGCTTTTTTTGCAGGCGACGTAAGGTAAGTTGATTTTCTACCCGCGCCAATACCTCTGCCAACTGAAACGGTTTGGTTACATAGTCTACGCCCCCAACTGAAAAAGCCTGCACTTTATCAAGCACTTCATCACGGGCACTAATAAAAATGACAGGAATATCACAGGTTCTGGGATCGGCTTTTAATTGTTCGCACACCTGAAAGCCATCCATTTTAGGCATGTTGATGTCCAGTAGCACCAAGTCGGGTAACTCCGCCTGAATGCCCATTAATGCCATCTGTCCATCAATCACCCCTCTAACCTCATAGCCCTTGCGGGTCAACATGCTTGAGAGCAGACGAAGATTGTGGGATGTATCGTCAACAACTAGAATATACTCCCTCGTTTTTTCGTCTTGAGGAATATCCATGCTTGGGGTAGAGGCTTTATGAATAAATGTTTTCACTAGATCCTACGAATTAACAAACATGAAGTTTTTTTAACTTGACTGTTTGTATTATCGACAAAAAATTGGCTTGGCGTCGGTAGTGATAACCACTTTAGGTAAGCTAATTTCAAGATCTAAAATATACACCAGAGTTTCAGATTGGACGATCTTTCCCTTATAGAACCAGTTAATTATCTATACTGTTAAGATACCTGTAACAAGGTGAGTCCAATTCGGGCAATGAAATAAAACTTTACAGTAGTAGTTCTATATGCCTTTAAATTTAAACATACGCGTTTAAAAGTCTGTTAAGGGCTATAGCATAAAGCTTTCCATATTTCTTGGTAAGTAAGTGAGATGAGTAGATGGGAGGCATAAATGGGAAAAAGTCAGCCACGTAAGGCTCCCAATCGTTCGGGTCAAGCGATAGATCTGAGAGAAAGTGCGCTTGGCTTGGTGTCAACGATTAGCTTTCCTGCGATCGTGGGTACGGCGGACATGATGCTCAAGTCAGCAACCGTAACTTTTGTGGGTTACGAAAAAATTGGTGGTGGCTACTGTACGGCGATCGTGCGAGGCCGACTAGCGGATGTAAGGCTGGCGGTGCAGGCAGGGGCTGAAACAGCCGAGCAGTTTGGGCAGTTAGTATCGACCTCTGTAATTCCTCGACCATTAGCCAATCTTGATATGGTTTTACCGATTGGGAGCCGTTTGAGTCAATATGCCAGTGGAGGCTATAGCCGCCTCAGCAACCAAGCAATCGGTTTGTTAGAAACAAGAGGTTTCCCCGCTATGGTGGGTGCAGCCGATGCCATGCTCAAGTCCGCAGAAGTCTATTTAGCTGCCTATGAAACGATTGGAGCGGGTCTTTGTACGGCGATCGTACGGGGTGCCGTAGCGGATGTCGCGATCGCGATCGAAGCAGGTATGTATGAGGCAGAACGCATCGGGGAATTTCACACCTTGATGATTATTCCTCGTCCCTTGGATGACTTGGAAGAGACATTACCTGTGGCAAGTTGCTGGATCGAAGAGCCTAAGCCTGTACTTATGCCAATTAATTTAAAAGAGGTAGAAAGCGAGTTGATCGAGCTACCAGTTTTAGAGATGCCTGCCCTAGAAAAGTTATCGGTGAAAAACGATCAGTAAAAACGAGTATTAAGTGTAGCGTTTAGTTTTCAGTTGTTGGATCTTCTAAGGGGTTGATCTCCAACAAAAAAGTTTGCTTTTGTTCTTGTAAGAGTTGTTTGGCGATCGCGATCGCCTCTAGTGGATCGTTCGCAGATACGACATTGGTTGGGGACAAACTTTGAAAAAATGCGGTGCTGGTCTTGTCAACATTCAGCAAGATCACCATTCTATGTGCATTTAGGGCAAGGGCAATTTCGGAGGCTGTACCCGAACTCATGCCAATGGCAATGACAAGGTGGCTAGACAAAACATTAATATTGTTACGAGCGCTGCCCATATCCGTCATGATCGGGATATCGATCGCAGCAGAGATTGACTCTAGGTCGTTGTTGGGAATAATCCCAATAGTTAGTCCCCCCTCAGCCTTAGCGCCACAACTAACTGCATCCATGACCCCGTAACCCATGCCACCGCTTAAAGCGATCCAAGATTCTTTAGCAATAAACCGCCCAAGCTCGTAGGCAACGCTAATATCACTCTCGGTAGCGCTTCGCCCAGGCCCCATCACACCAATAATTACTCTTTTCATGAAGTTTTAGTCATTCAACGTTAAAATTTAAAATTATTAAGTTTCTTATATAAATACCACTTTATGACTGACGAACCTAAAACTCGCACGGCGTTTACAAAAGATGAAAGAGGTTTGATGAACAATTGGGCGATCGAACCAAGGATGTATGTCGATCAAGAAGAAAAACGCTTTGGCATGACTGAGTATGCAGAAATAGTTAACGGACGCCTTGCCATGTTTGGTCTAACAGGGGTATTGCTCCTTGAAGTCGTAACGGGCAAAGGGCTTTTGCAGATACTCGGCTTTTAATACCGTTTTTTAATGGAAAATGATTGAGAAAACACTGCACTTGATTGCTTTCACAGCTTTGAGCAGTTCTTCAAATCGAATTACTTCCTCTATGCTACGCAGAGCGAATGTATTGTTATCCATATTTCTAAATTTCTAAATAAATGATGGAGACAAGTGGCTTAAGCCACTTGTCTATGATGAGAGGAAACTAACTTCCACCAGCACGAGCGACTGGGGTATCATCACTACTGAGACTAGAAGCGATCGCTTTTTTCTCATTAAATATTACCAGCTCTCTCAAAGTGCGATCGCTAAATTGAAATGCCCCAATCTTCAGGAAGCTCATCCACATCTTCTACTTGAAAGTCTCCGTATACCCATATTCGAGAAGCGCTGTAGAGATCGCTAAGAATTGACTTTGGTGCACCAGATCTATCCCATGGTTGCAGATCGGAATCTAGTTCGCAGAAGCCAAGCCAAGACTGTCCCTCTTGCTGCAAGTCCTCAGCGCGAACTAGTATTGCTGCCAATATAGCTAGATCGAATGGCTTGAGTTCGAGATCCATTGCACCAATAGACACCTGTCTTTCTAGCATTGGTTGCGAAAGCGCAAAGACTTTGAGGTTGGGATGATCAGCTAATTCGTTCAATCGTTCTGGAACCTTCATCAGTTCGCCTTTAACTAATCCATCAAACTTATCAAATATTCGTCTCGCTGCATCCACATCCTGAGTATTGACCTTCCCTTCGTTCTTTGCCCATGTGACAAACTTACGGAAATCATCAGAGCGAGATTTGGATGCATGTCGTCGAGGTATAGTTTCACGCGCTTCTGCAAGGCATAAAGCGGGTATGTGTAACTCAAATTCACCAGCCTCAGCTCGTGCAAGTAGCTCAAATGCTTGGGGACTTTGTAAATGTGCAGGCGCAATAATATCCACTACCCAGTTTGTCTCAATCAAAATTACATTGGGCTTCACCTTGCGACTTTACTCCATCTTGGCCCAGCAGATCTAACTTCACCTAGTCTGAGAAGATTGGCGATCGATCCGCCAAACAAGGATTTTAAATCATCTGGAAGGTCGCTCATACTTCCAGTACGTTGCAATGTCTCAAGCCATCGCTGCACTCGCGACGCAAATTCAAACTCAGGATTTCTTTCCCATTCCCGATCTGCTGGTGGCAGTAAAAAATCTGGCAGCTTTGCTTCGCCTACGATATTAATTGACTCACCATTTAACTTCTCAAAAGAGTCTCGGAGTAAGATAACACGCTCTCCAGCCACCAAGAGCCCAACTGAGCAACCAGTAGAAGCCATTTGCCATTTTAGCTGTTCAATAGCATTTTGAGTGCGAGATCTGACATCATCGTTTTTCACCTCAACGATCATGAGATATTCCCCATCGGGACTCATAACAAGAATATCTGCTGAAGATGTTTTCATAAAAGCATTATATCGTAACGGACTTGATTTTGTACAAGTGTGGAAGACTGAGAAGCTGACTCAGCTACACGCACAACTTCTGTATGATGCTTATCATCTTCATCGAGTAAGGCAATGATTGCACTAGTATCAGCTATGACTCTCATTATTCTTTCCAGAGCAGTTCATCGACTCGTTCTGATAAATTGGGAATTCTACTTTTTCTCATACCAATACATTTAGAACGTTTTTTAGGCTTATTTATCCAATAGAGTTGGAGTGCCTCTTGGATAATTTCGGAGGGTGATTTATCGCTTTGTGCAGCAAGCTGCGCTAGGATTTTCTCGGTTTGTTCGGGAAGATATATAATTGTCGGATTCATGATTATCTAGTTCTTTGGGGTTCTATAAAGAAAAAAATTATTCAGCTATTTTCGGGAAGTTGGTAAAGATTTCAAATCATTCAAAAACTGCTTTAATTCGTCTAATGTTAATTGTCTGCGGGAGCGCTTATAAAAAGTCCAATCCAAATAATTACGTCCTTCTTCTTCAGTCCAACCAACTCGTTTCATTTCTACATCTGTTTCAGCTATCAAATCCTCTACAGAGAGTGGTTGATAATCTATTAATTCAATTACACCTGCAATTAATTTCCAGCAAGGTTCCTCTCCCTCCCAATCTTTGGGAGCCCAAGGCATACCCAAACTTACAGTTACTAGACAGTCTTTCTTTGGCTGATAACCTGTGTCCAATTTTTTAACAAATACTGGATCAGTTATCTTTACCCCTGTCAACTTTAGACCATTAACAGTTTGAATAGTACTTCGCCAATCTGTATTCCCTGTTGAGTTTTTTCCTTGCTCTACGATAAAATTAGTAACTTGAACTAATTGAAGGGTGCGACGTTCTTGAAATGGAAGATTTCTCAAATAAGAAGGGTTTACATATTTCCCCGAATCATGAAGAATTTGGGTATAGTTTCCACAATACTTGATTAAAGTATGTGGTTCTACCTTACCCAAGCAGTTCCATTTGTTTGGTATAACTGAAAGATTCTCACATTCAAAGCCAAAATCATTTCCAGTCTCAGTAAGAGAGTGTTTGAGAAGTTAAGCAAGACGTTTTAGGAGGATTTGAATCATCC
>NZ_JAZBJZ010000012.1:0-65058 GCF_036349135.1 Tumidithrix elongata BACA0141 | reverse complement strand
GTTTGTGCCAAGCACCTGCTGCCTTTTTTTCTTTTTTTAGTCCAAAGTCCAGTTGATAGGCTAAAGACATATTTTCTGGCACGCGATCTATGCACCTATCCATCAGGGCAGTGTTACTCACCCTATTTCTCACCGTTAGTTGCCAATCTAATCTGGCTAAAAGTGAGGCACGCCAACATCGCCCAAACTGGAATGCTGAAATCAGACATGATTGCGCACCTTGGGATGGATCTGCATTCAGAATTACGCTTACAGATAGTAACGACCAAAAATCTTCAACTACCACAATTGATGTCGCGATTTGGCAAGCACCTGCTTTTAACGAGCCCGTTAGTTTTACGTTAACGGAGTCGTCACGCATAGGTAGGGTGAGATTTGTGACACAGTTTGGCACTCCTTCGGTATTAACAGGTCAGATCGGATTTAAGCGGGTTAAAGAATCTGAACCGGTCGAAGGCAACTTTGACTTTGTTACAAAGCAAGGCGATCGCAAACAAGGAACCTTCAGAGCAATTTGGAAACCCAATAGCGCCCTATGCGGTTAGTAGTCACAGAGTTTTTGGGAGCTAACGAGATGAATTCTTTTGACTGCGAAGTTGTCCGCAGGCAGCATCAGCTTCTAAACCCCGCGTGCGACGAACGCTCACGGTGATATTCAAATCCATCAAGGTTTGGGCGAATAATTTGACGGCGCGATCGCTGGGACGCTTGTAGTCAGCATCCGCGATCGGATTGTAGGGAATCAAGTTAACGTGGCTCTGGAAGCCGCGAATCAGTTGCGCTAGTTTGGTAGCCTGCTGTGGTGAATCATTCAAACCTGACAATAACGTATATTCAAAACTCACCCGTCGTCCTGTCATTTCCACATACTGCCGACAGTCATTCAAAATACTCTCAATCGGATATTTTTCTGCCGAAGGAATAATCTGCTCGCGCAGTGCTTGATCGGCAGCGTGAAGGCTCACTGCCAAGGTAACCTGCAAGTTGCTTTTGGCGAAACGTACGATCTGATTGGGAATGCCGACAGTGGAAACGGTGATATTACGCTGACCAATCCCCACATCTTGATTGAGCACTTGAATCGCAGCAACGAGATTTTCGACATTGAGCAAGGGTTCGCCCATGCCCATAAACACCAAATGACTCACCCTCTGTCCCATGTCACCTTGCACAGTCAGCACTTGGTCGATAATTTCATGTCTGCCCAAGTTGCGCTCAAAACCACCTTTACCTGTAGCGCAAAAGTCGCAAGCCATGGGGCAACCCACCTGACTAGAGACGCAGACAGTTAGTCGCTTACTGGTGGGAATACCCACCGTTTCAACGATCGCCCCATCCTCTAGTTTCAGCAGATACTTGACCGTGCCGTCAGGGGTCGGCTTGCGCAGATGAATTTGCGATCGCCCCACGAAGGTTTTCGCTACTTGCTGCCGCCAAGCCTTAGGAAATGCTGAGATTTCCTCAAGACTACGCACGCCTTTGTGATAAAGCCAGTCGTGGAGTTGGCTGCCCCGATAGCGAGGTTGTCCGCGTTCTTCGACCCAATCACTCAGCTCTGCTTTAGATAAGCCCAAAAGCGGTGTGTTTTTTGCAGCGACAGAAGTAGTCATCCGACTTCCTAAAAATAAAATAATCCACCCACTATTGTAGTCTGGGGATCGAAAACTGGAGTTTATTTAATCTCTTACGACCACAGGTGTACCTACTGTTGCCCAATTAAACAGCCATGCTGCATGATCGGGGGCAACATTGATACAACCATGACTGACGGGAATGCCAAAACTGTTATGCCAATAAGCACCATGAATTGCATAGTTACCGGAGTAGTACATGGCATGGGGCACATCAGGCACGTTATAGTCCTCTCCTTGCATTCTGGCGACGCGATGTTTCGATTGAACGCTGAAGGAACCTGTGGGCGTGGGAGTTCCAGCTTTACCTGTGGAAATAATTACAGCCATAATGCGCCGATCGCCCTCCCAAGCAAATAGGCGTTGACTGCGTAACCTAATTTCAATCCAACGTCTTTCGGAACGCTTGAGACTGGCAACCGTAGCGTTGGGGTTGCTAGCCGCAGATTCTGGGGGTGTTAAAAAAGTATTTGTCCCCACTGCGATCGCGGCAACGATCAAAGCCGTGCTAGCAAGTCGCGACCATGGAACTTGCCAAGATTTTGGCGAAGGTTTGCGTTTTGAGGAATTGAACGAGTTTTGCATAGGGGTGCGTCTCCCAAACTAGATTCTAGCTATCATTATCTCAAAAATTAGGATTGACGCTTCAACCCTGTGCCCAGAAGCGTTTCTACTTCCGTTGCTTCTAGGGGTTTAAAAAAGAAATAGCCTTGCACTTGTCCGCTTTCATGCAGCATCACGCGCAGACTTTCTAGTTGGGGAAGGGTTTCCACACCCTCTGCCACAATACTCAGCTTGAGTTGGTTCGCAAGCGTAATAATCGTTTGCACGATTCCCGATTTGAGGCAATCATCATCCTGCACAAAGGAGCGATCGATCTTCAACCCATCTACGGGAAAGCGATGTAAATAGCCGAGCGAGGAATAACCCGTACCAAAATCGTCAATATATACCTGAATGCCCAACTTCCTGAGATTGGCAAGGATGTCTGCGCCGAGCGTAGCATTTTTAAAAATCGTGGTTTCCGTAATTTCCAAGTGCAAGCAGGCTACAGAAAACTGTGTTTCCTGAATGGCTTTGACAATTTGTTCGACCAGATCGGCTTGCAAAAATTGCCTTGGCGAAAGATTGACGCTGAGGGTGAGATTGCGATCGCTAGGAAAGCGTTCGTGCCAAGCATGAACCTGAGCACAAGCCTGACGCAGCACCCAATAGCCAATGGGAACAATCAGCCCCATCTCCTCGGCAAGGGGAATGAAGTCAGCGGGTGAGATCGGGCCTAGTTCGGGATGTTGCCAGCGAATCAATGCCTCAAACCCAGAGACCTTTGAGGTTTCGAGCGAAATAATTGGCTGATAGACCACACGCAGTTCTGGAACCGCTTGGGGATCTTCTAAAGAGAAAGTCTGGGCGATCGCGCGGCGCAGATCGTTCTCCATCCGCAGCCGATCTAAAATCCGATCGTGCATGGAGACATCAAAAATTTGATAGCAAGACTTACCCAAGGATTTGGCGCGATACATGGCAATATCGGCATCGCGTAGCATTTCCTCAGAGCGAAGATAGCGTTCCGAACTAATGGCAATACCGACACTGGCGGTAACGATCATTTCCCGTTCGTTCACCAAGAGGGGTTTGGTAAGTGCTTCTTGAATGCGCTCGGCAATTACAACCACATCTCTTAAATCGGTGAGCCCTTCTACGAGAATGGCAAATTCATCGCCACCAAACCTTGCCAAGGTATCTTCTGGACGCATTGCGGTATTTAGCCGATAGGCAACGGCTGCCAGTAAACGATCGCCGCTTAAATGACCGAAACTATCATTCACCGTTTTGAACCGATCTAGGTCGAGAAACATAACGGCAAATAGGTAGGGATGCCGCAGGTTGAGATCGAGGGCATGTTGGAGGCGATCGACAAAAAGGGCGCGGTTGGGCAGGTTAGTGAGGCGATCGTAAAAGGCATCCCTAGTCAGATGGGCATTTGCCTCTCGCAGAAGGCGATTGCTCCGCAGTTGCTCTTGCAATGCGATCGCGCTGGCAGTAAGGACAAATAGGGAGATCGGCATCGCCGTTGGGATCCAGTAGCCATTCGCAAACAAGATAAAGCTAAGAATTGCCCAGCCCAAGATCGCTGCGATGCTAACTATGAGGCGTTGGATTGGGTTGCGACGGGGCAAGCACAGCGAAAACAGTCCCCCACCCAAAAGCAAGATCGCCCAAGACCAGATGGGATCGACCACTTGCAGGGCATTGCCTTGCAGCAGGTTTTGTAAAATGGCGGCATGGAGATGAACCCCATGGGCTGGGGGATTGCGATCGAAGGGTGTGGGCAGGGGATCGAGCCCCGTGGCAGCAACACCCACGATCGCGATCCTGTCTTGAAATGTACTGATGGGAACCCTGCCTTCCAGTACATCCACAAAGGAATATTGCTGCATCTGCTGCGATCTCTGTATCCAATTGAGCCACAGGGGACGATTTAAGTCTGGTAGGGATTTTGGCGATGCGCGCACCAACGTATAAGCTTGAAGCGCTGATAGGGCTAGAGAGGGCTCGCCCTGTTCTTGCAGGCTGATTTTTCGGGTCACTCCGTCAATATCTTCATGTTTGCGAATATGCCCTGTGGCGATCGCGGCGTTGGCTAGAACCTCGGTTGGCGGCAAGAACTGCCCTTCCTGCGTCCCTGCATTAGCAAGCACCACCCTGCCATGTCCTGCCATGGCATCGGCAAGTTTTTTGTCTAGTGGGCTTGTCTCTGAGAACAGCAAATCGATTGCCACGACGCTACCCTTAGCGGGTGTCAGTTTTTGTAAAAGCTGGGCATAGCGATCGCGCGACCAAGGAAACCGCCCCAATCGCTCAATACTCCAATCATCAATGGCAATAATCGCGATGCGGTTGTCCCAAGGCTTTTCGCCCCGCCAATTGGTAAAGCTGTTATAGGCGAGGTATTCCAAAGGCTGAAAGACAGACAGTTGCAGCAGAATGGCAACGATCGCGATCGCCACACCGCCTGGCAACAAGCGTAGAGCTAGATTATAGAAGCGTAATTTCATAAACTCGCCGATTTCCCAAAGCAGTGGTTACGATGACTTCAGCGCGAATATGCGAAGTAGCAGGAAATGGAACTGAAAAGCGACCCAAGCGATCGGTACTTTGAGGAATGCCATTGACTGTAACCATATGGGTCGGATCGATTTTCCCAGATAGCCACACTTGGCGATTGGAACCTTTAACATTCCTAATCACTTCATAGTACAACTGTGGATTGTTATTTAGGACAGTCGCTGGACTGGGCGGCTCCCCCGGTATTGTGAAATTTTGCTGTCTTGCTCCGACCAAAACACCTTGACGCTGCGCCTCTGTCATGACACGCCCCTCTAAAGTTGCCACGGTCGTTTTGCCCCTTGGATCTACCCCTACTGCAAATTGCGTACCTCTGACACCACTAACTCCTGTCGGCGTAAATATTTCAAGGCGGGAGCCAAAATTGGTAAACTTTCTGACTTGCAACCGCGCTCTACCCCGCAAGATTTGCAACTGTGTAATCCGTCCGTTGTCTGAAGCCATTTGCAAGGAGTAAATGCGAAGGGTCGTATTCTCAGCGACTTGAACGAAGCCGATCGCTGTATCGACCCTCAATACCACACTGGAATTATTGCCTGTCGAGATTTCATCGCCCACATCTTGCAAGCGATCGCCAAATTGCGCCTGATGAATGCCATCGCGGTTCCTGACTACAGCAGCGCCACGTACCTGCTCGACCTGTAGCCATTGATCGGTACGCACCTGTAAAGACTGTTGCGCTAAAGCCTCACTGCCCCAAAAGCAGCAAAGAATGCTGGCAATGCCGTATCCCCAAAGGCTTGAGCCCAGCTTACCGTTCAAATTTACACCTCAATTCAGAATCCGCTAGCCTCATAATAACTATTATTTTTTCTCGTAAAAATTATTATTCTTGGGGTTTTGGGAGAAAGCTACCAGCAACCTCTATATTTGCAAACGCTGGATGGACAAGATATTTCAATAGACTTCATTTTAAGGAGCTATCCACAATCCTCAATCTCTAAATCCCTAATTCTGGCGAACTTTAAGAAATTTTGCTTTCCCAGTCCCTAATTCTGCGAACTTAACTGAACCCTATGGCAAGATAACCAAAACGCTTAAACTTAAGGACAAGATACCCACAAGCGATCGCTCGACACTCAACTCAGCGGAAGAATTAACCAAGTTGTTTTATGCCCAAGATACAGGGGTGGGGCACACCCAAACTCAATGCACTTGGGGAGAATTCGCTTGCTGCCAGCGATCTAGGATCCTAAATGATGCCTGAGAGATTCTTTCTGCTGCATAGAATCGTATGTCTAGAATCGTAGATGCAATTCATGAATTGCCCCTTCGAGAAGCCTTTGGATCGGAGACGATCGCCTGCTTCCAAATGTAAAGTTTTTCGCTAGAATTGTTAACATTAGTTTAAGTTAACTCCAGCCTAACGCTAGGTGTCGTCCTAGACCAACTCAAACAATGCAAATGCAATTCCCTGCGCTTTCTCGTCAGTCTGCCTTCGTAATTTTACCCTTCTTTTTGTGGGGAACGGCAATGGTGGTGATGAAGGCAGTGCTGCCGCAAACCAGTCCTCTGTTTTTAGCAGCAGTGAGGTTAATTCCCGCAGGAATGTTGCTTGTGGGTCTAGCAACTTGGTTAGGCAGACCGCAACCTAAAAGTTGGCAAGCTTGGCTGTGGATCTTGGCATTTGCTCTGGTGGATGGCACCATGTTTCAGGGATTTCTGGCATTGGGACTCGTCCGCACAGGTGCGGGTTTAGGATCGCTCTTGATTGATTCGCAACCTCTGGCAGTGGCAGTGATGGCAGCGGTGCTTTACAAGGAGAGAATTGGGGTTGGGGCAACCTTCGGTCTACTGTTGGGGGTGTTTGGAATTGGTTTAATCGGGCTCCCCACGGAAATGCTAAATGCGATCGCTGTAGGAAACTGGGCAACTGTCTGGGAAGCAGGCATTTTTACCCTTGGGGAATGGCTGATGCTAGGGGCTTCGCTATCGATGGCGATCGGCACAATTTTGATTCGCCCTGTGGTGCGTTATGCCGATCCTGTGGCAGCGACTGGATGGCACATGGTTTTGGGTGGCATTCCTCTGTTGATTTTGTCTGGGCAAATTGAGGTAAATCGATGGCAGCAGGTGAGTGCATGGGGCTGGGTGGGTATGGCTTACATGACCCTAATGGGCAGTGCGATCGCCTATGGTCTATTTTTCTATTTCGCCTCATCGGGCAGTCTCACCACACTCAGCGCTTTAACCTTCTCAACGCCAGTATTTGCCCTGCTATTTGGACGCATATTTTTAGGTGAAATGCTCACCCAAATCCAGTGGTTAGGTGTGTTTTTAACCTTAGCTAGTATCTATCTAGTCAGTATGCGCGAATCGCCACCCACTGAGACTGATCTCAAATCTGACACCAATCCGAATTCCGAAGTTTTACCTGAGCTTGCAGGTTCGCTACAACCCGCTTTAAGCCCTACTTTAAACGAAGTCAATCAGCGACAAATCGAAACAGTCCCCCTTCAAGAATAAACTTGCAGAATTAAAGTCGAGACGAAACCCAAGCATTACGTTAAAGATTTGATAATCTAATTTCGAACCTGTGGCGTATTTAATATAGCTAAGCTATTAAATTGAGGTAACCCCGTTATGAATCTGGACTTAACTGATCTGCTTCGGTTGATTCACCCCATTATTGCCGTTGCGATCGTATTTCCTCTCATTGGTATTGTGGTTAATATGGCATGGCAAACCCGCCAACGCCGTCTTGAGACCACAGGGGGAGGTAAAAGTAAAATTCCACCTTTAGTGGGTCCAGAACATCTTAAGTATGGGCGATGGTTGGCAGGAGGCGTAGTAGGGCTATGTCTACTGGGTATGCTTCATCCTTCGGTGAAATATATTCTCAAAAACAATCTGCTCGATAAAGAACCGTCACAGGTAGCGATCTTGGCGTTGTTGTTCGTCGCAACCATTGGCTCTTTGGTTTGTCTGTTTCGGGCTCGACAACGGCTCTGGATCGTTATTTTTACAGTGTTGGCAAGTTTGGGCGTACTGCTATTAGGGTTTCAGGATACGGTATTTGCTCGAAAAGGCTTTGGGGCAATTTTTCGGCTTGATAACGAATGGTTTTGGTCGCATTTCTACTTTGGTATGGCTGCCACTTTACTCATGATCTTCTCTTTGGCGATTATTCAAGATATTTATCGCGATCGCAGCAATCGTTGGCGTACGGTTCACGTAATTTTAAATTGCTTTGCCCTGTTGCTCTTTTTGGCTCAAGCCTTCACGGGTACTAGAGATCTTTTGTCAATTCCGTTCAGTTGGCAAGAACCATATATTTACTCTTGCAATTTTGAGTTTAAAACTTGTCCTACTCCCAACAAGTAGAAGCGATCGCTATGCTTCAAGAGAGTTGGGTTGAGTCTTCTGAGTTGTCAGGCAGGTTTACTTTAAGCGATCGCTTATTATGTAGAAGTCCTAAATTAGTGGTAAAAAATTCATAAGATATCTGGATTTTCCTAGTGGAGAATATGCCTGATTCTTGAAATTTTCATAATATACAAATTCTGATTTTGAAATAAAGCTTTCATCTTCAGTAATTCGCTAGCAAAACTCCAATCTCAGTTTGTTGCAAATTCCAATGAAATTGCGATAACTTACGTCGCTCAAGATTTTAGAAAATTACCAGCGATCGCTTTCCCTGATACGTCGGAATCAATTTATTGCTCGTATTATTTTTACCCAGAAAGGATTCTACGATCCGTCACTCTAGAAACCTAATAAAGACTTTCTGATGTTGTCTTGATGCTGTAACCCCGAACTCATGAAAGAAATTACTGCTTCTAAACCCCACGCCAGTAAGTTTGACGCCCCAGATATCCGAAGTGTTTTTCGTCCCCAAACGGCCACCTTGGTCATGCTTGGCATCATTCTTTTCTGTGGCTTGATTGCTGCAGCTTGGTTTACTAAAGAAGGTGTCGTTAGCAAAATTTTCTGGCAGATCCAATGGTTGCAGAGAAATCCCCCCATGTGGCTCAAAGTACCCATGGTGACGGGGGAATTTTTGATTGCACCGACGATCGCACTGGGACTGCTGGCATTTATCATTACCCAAGTCTCGCCCAAACCTAAAGTCTGGTCGCGGTTTGCCGTGGTGGCAATTTTGCTGATCTTGACGATTCGCTATGTGATTTGGCGATCGCTCTCGACCCTGAATGTGGGCAATGCTTTGGACGGTGTGTTTAGCATGGGGCTATTCATTCTAGAAATGCTCACCATTTTTAATGGGGTCTTGCAGTTGTTTCTCTTGGTACAAACCCGCGATCGTCGCTCTGAGGCGGATGAGGTGACGAAAGCCGTTCTGGATGGTACTTTTGTCCCCCATGTCGATGTGTTTGTGCCCACCTATAACGAACCTGAATTTATTCTGCGGCGCACGATAGTGGGCTGTCAGGCAATGGAGTACCCCCATAAAACCATCTATCTGCTCGATGATACGCGCCGACCTGAGATCAAGGCATTGGCAGAAGAACTGGGCTGTGAATATATGAGCCGTCCCGACAATCTCCATGCCAAGGCGGGCAATTTAAACCACACGATCGCGCGTACCCACGGCGATTTGATCGTTTGCTTTGATGCTGATTTTGTCCCCACGCGAAATTTTCTCAATCGCACCGTTGGCTTCTTTCAAGACGAAAAGGTGGCACTGGTACAAACTCCCCAGAGCTATTACAGCGCCGATCCGATCGCGCGCAACCTCGGCTTAGAGAATATTCTAGTGCCAGAGCAAGAGGTGTTTTATCGACAAATTCAACCCGTTCGAGATGGCACAAATAGCGTTGTCTGTGCGGGGACTTCCTTTGTCATGCGTCGTGCAGCGCTTCAGAGCACGGGTGGAGAGTTCGTCACCAGTTCCCTCAGCGAAGATTACTTCACATCCGTGAGACTATCTGGTAAGGGTTATCGTCTGGTTTATTTAGATGAAAAGCTCAGCGCTGGCGCTGCCCCCGATGATATGGGCGCGCAAGCTACGCAGCGATTGCGGTGGGCGCAAGGAACGCTACAGGCATTCTTTATCGAAGAGAATCCCCTCACAATTCCGGGACTCAGCCCCATGCAACGGATCGCCCACCTCACAGGGATCATGCATTGGTTTACCAGTCTCTCAAGGGTAGGTTTTCTTTTAATCCCGCTTGCCTATTCCTTTTTGAATGTGATTCCAGTCAGAGCCACACCTGAGGAAGTGGTGTTTTATTTCTTGCCGCAATATGTCGTGCATTTGATCGTGTTTTCATGGCTCAGCGATCGCAGCCGCTCGGCTTTCCTATCGGATATCTATGATGTGGTGCTGTGCTTCCCCCTTGCCGCCACTGTGATTCAAACCATGCTCAATCCATTTTCTAAGGGGTTTAAAGTTACGCCTAAGGGAACCCAAAGCGATCGCGTGCGGTTTAATTGGAATCTAGCCTTGCCACTAGCGATTTTATTCGTTGCCACAGCAATTAGCCTATGGCTCAACCTTGGCAAATGTATGATGCATATGTCCAACTATACAACTTCCCTCGCAGAAGTTAAGGGGCTAGATCTCGGTTGGTTTTGGAGCACCTACAACCTGATTTTGTTAGGCGTAGCCTTACTGGTAATGCTCGATTTGCCCAAGCCCGATGCTTACGAATGGTTCAATCTCCGCCGTACAGTCAAAATCGAAGTAAAAGATGATACAGATAGAAATCATACCTCGATCCCCATCCGAACCCAGTTTTGGGGTGTAACCTCAGCGCTTTCGGAGGTCGGTGCTACGGTTCTACTGACGCAATCGGGGCTACCTGCCATTCCCAAAGGCGAAACCTTGCCGATCGTAATGGAAATTATGGAGGAAGGGCTAAAGTTGCAAGGACAGATGACGGGAACTGGGTTTAGTGAAGGATTCCCAATGGCGAGAATCTCTTTTGAGCAGGTGAGTTTAGCTCAACACCGCTGCCTAGTGGAATTGCTCTTTTGCCGTCCCGGTCAGTGGAAACGTCAATATGCCCCTGGGGAACTGACTTCGCTATGGTTGCTATTTAAAAACCTGATCAAGCCCAAAGCGCTATTTGGTAGTCGCACCGAACGCAATGCGATCGCGGTTTCTCAAGGGTAAGTCTTCCATGAGAGCGTGTATAGCAGTATTTCGGGTTAAGGATTTCGGAACAAAGCAAGCCAACTTGCTGGAACCGAGGGGTTCGATCCCTCTGCCCTATCGGGCATCCCTTGAAAAAGGAAAGTGGGTTCTCCCCCCTTTTTTTTCAAGGGGGGCTGGGGGGGATCCTTGGGATGTAAAGCGTTTCAAGTTTTCTTATCCCGAACTGACGTTATCGGTAAAAGCCGCAAGGGTTTTGCATCCGTAATTTGAGATTATGGATTCTGTTTATGGGAATGATTTGCATACCAACGAATCACGAGTTTTTCCATTTCTACCCATACTAAGATTAAGAGACTAAAGCCAAAGCAAACAGCTAGCTCCACCAAAGAGAGTGGCTCCGTACCAAAAAATCGCTGAAGCATCGGCACGTAGAGTAGTGCTAATTGCAACACTGTCGTAAATACAACCGAAGTCAGTAGATAGGGATTAGAGAAAGGATTTAGCTCGATCAAAAGTTTAGAATTGGAGCGACAAGCTAGCGCATGTCCCATTTGGGCAATGCAGAGTGTCGTGAAAACAATACTTTTCCAATGCTGATGCCATGAGGGATCGGTGGAATTGTAGGCAGTTTCCATTAGTAAAATCGTCAGCAAGCCAAACACAATGCCAATCCGAATAATGTACCAACCCAGACCTCTAGCAAA
Source organism: Tumidithrix elongata BACA0141 (assembly GCF_036349135.1). NCBI lineage: Bacteria > Bacillati > Cyanobacteriota > Cyanophyceae > Pseudanabaenales > Pseudanabaenaceae > Tumidithrix > Tumidithrix elongata. The sequence goes on along the minus strand of NZ_JAZBJZ010000012.1, from coordinate 53,536 downwards.
AATACTTTCTTTAGGGTTAAAGGGAGGGCGTTGCATGATGTCAGGTTCAGCAGGTTCGACTGCCAAAGCCAAAGCGGGTAAACCATCGGTGACCAGATTCATCCATAAAATCTGGAGGGGAGTGAGGGGAACATCGGGCAGTCCTAAAAACGGAGACGCACTTATCGTTAGAACCTCACCAATATTGCTACCCAAGATGTACTTGATAAATCGGCGAATATTGGTGTAAACCGTGCGACCCTCTTCGGCAGCAGCAACAATCGTGGCAAAATTATCATCGAGCAAGATCATGTCACTCGCCTCCTTAGACACATCTGTGCCTGTGATGCCCATGGCAATGCCGATGTTTGCTTGCTTGAGTGCAGGGGCATCATTGACCCCATCCCCCGTCATTGCCACAACTTCGCCCAGTCTTTGCAACGATCGCACGATTCTAAGCTTATGTTCGGGAGAAACTCTGGCATAGACACTAGTTTGCAGCGCGATCGCATCAAGGGCAGGATCGGTCATACTTTCGAGTTCTTGTCCAGTCACGGTTTGGGCGCGATCTTTCTCGCTCTCTGTAATTCCAAGATCGGCAGCGATCGCTAGGGCTGTGAGTTGGTGATCGCCCGTAATCATCACAGGTCGAATCCCAGCTTGTTGACAGATCGCCACGGCTTCAGCGACTTCAGAACGAGGGGCATCCCGCATCCCCACCAAGCCCAACCAGATTAAGTTCTGTTCGAGGTGAGATTCGTTGGCGGCAATCTCTTCTATGGGCGGTAATGATTCGATAGACTTACAGGCAAATCCCAATACCCGAATTCCCTTTGCCGCAAGGAAATTGTTTTGATCTAATATTTTGCGGCGATCGCCTAGGTCGATGGGGAGTACCTGGTTGTCAATCGCAATGCGATCGCAACTTGCCAAAATCAATTCTGGCGATCCTTTCGTAAATATGAGGTACTGATTAGAATCGTGCGCAGGCTGTCCTTCGCGCTCCGTTGCATTTTGCTGTGATTCTTGCAAGCCGATCGCAGCCAACTGTTCGCTATATCTTCCTTTTCGATCGCCGATCGGCAAAAATTGACAGACCACACTCTTACACTTGCGTTCTGATGAGAAAGGAATCTCTGCTAGTCTCGGTAAGATTACATTTAGCTCGGTCGCTTCAATTCCCGCTCTGCCTGCCAAAGATAAAAGCGCCCCTTCCGTAGGATCGCCGATCGCCGACCACTCACCATCTTCGTTTTGTTGGAGATAGGCATCATTGCAGACCACACAGGCGGTGAGGATATTTGTCAGCTCTGGACATTCCGACACGCTTAAATCGGATTGGATGCGATCGCCCGTATTACGGCTAATCGCAAACTGCCCCACAGGCTCGTATCCCTTGCCCTGCACCTGCACGAGATATTGAGGCGTGAAGATCGTTTCAGCCACCATCTTGTTTTGCGTGAGCGTACCTGTTTTGTCAGAACAAATGGTGGTGACCGATCCTAGGGTTTCCACAGCAGAGAGTTTACGAATTAGGGCATTCCGTTTTACCATGCGTTGCGTTCCCAAAGCCAAGGTAACGGTGATAACGGCAGGCAATCCCTCTGGGACAACGGCAACAGCCATACTGAGAGAGGTATTGAGTAACTTAATCAAGTTTCCTCCATGCCACAGCCCCACGCCCACCACGATCGCAACCAAGAGCAATGAACCAAAAACCAAGATATTGGCAAGCTGTCCCATGCGGTTTTGCAGGGGCGTAGGCTCATTCTCAACCTTTTTTAGCATCAATGCTACGCGCCCCAATTCTGTCTGCATGCCAGTAGATGTCACCAGTACCCTGCCGCGTCCCTGAAGTACTTCGGTTCCCTGAAACACCATATTGCAGCGATCGCCCAGCCCTTCTTGGAGATCGAAAACTTTGGTTGCCGTTTTGTTGACGGCTTTGGCTTCTCCCGTTAAAGCCGATTCTCTAACCTTGAGATTGACAGCCTCTAAGAGCCGTCCATCAGCCGCTACCTGCACCCCTGCTTCGATCAGCATGATGTCTCCTGGAACCAAATCCACCGAGCGAATTTCTTTCAATTCGCCGCGTAAAACCAATACGGTGGGTGAGGAGAGTTTTTTGAGCGCTGCGAGGGTGGCTTCGGCGCGGCTTTCTTGCACATAGCCTAAAATGCCATTGAGAATTACAATCGCGGCAATGGCGATCGCATCTCTAGGAAACTGTTTGGCGCTAATATCCAGCCAAGCGGAAATAATTGCCACGCCGATCAGCATCAATAACATGATGTTGGTGAACTGATCGACCAAAATACTAAATTTGCTGCGAACTTCAGAAGCTTCGAGTTGGTTGCGCCCAAAATCAACTTGGCGATGGGCAATCTGCTCGACGGTTAATCCCCTATCCCGATCTGTTCCCAGAGACGCGATCGCTTCCTCTGAGGATAATGTGTGCCAATCTCGATCTAAACGTAGGTTCGACATCCCTAATTTCTGCGCTGCCCTGTATCTAAGCCTATCAAGTCTAGAACGAGTTAATGTTTCTAAACTCTATAGATTCGTTAAGCAGTCAGCAGAGAGAGCCTGAGCCGAAATATCATAAGATTTAAGCAAATTTACCTACACAAATGCTCTATCTTGGCAGTTTTAGAGATTTCTTCACAGATACGCTCAATTAATATCCTGATTTCTCTTTGCGAATAAAGTTAACGATACTGCCTGACGAAAGCAGAAAGATCGTGCGAGTTTTATCCATTACCGAGATTTGCGTCACTCGATCGGCAATCCCCAGGGTATCGTGGTTGCGATAGTCGTCAGGGATCGGATGAATCGTAGAAATAGGAACTTCCAGCATCTCGGGTAAAGAAATCACAGGAATCCCATATAGAGCCTGCAACTCTGACTGAATTACAATTAGATAGCGGCTGGCGATCGCATTGGAAGCATTCAAAATTCTCTGGTGCAGATCGACCACAATGATTTCTTGGTCTTCAAAGTTGGTTATGCCCAAGAGTTTATTGCCACTTTTGGCGATCGCTGGCACCGGAATCACCTTTTTGACGCCCTCAAGTTTAACCGCTAGAAACAGATTACCAAGGGGGAATGTCAGAATTTTAAGCGTTGCTTCTTTGACTTTGGTTTTTAGCATAGGGATTTTGCCTTTAACTCAAAACGAGTTGTTTTAGGTTTGCCTCTAAAGTTTTCAAGAGTTCGTGTTCCAAGTATGGCTTGGTCAAATAGCCGCTTGCCCCAAACAGCTTAGCAAGAGAACGATGTTTCTCACCACCGCGAGAAGTTAACATCACAATGGGCATCGTTGATTGCGGATGCTCGTGACGGAACTGATTGAGAAATTCAAACCCATTCATACGAGGCATTTCCACGTCACAAAATGCGGCTTTAATGTTGGGCTCCAGTCTGATTTTCTCAAGGGCATCGCGACCATCGATCGCTTGAACCACGCGATAACCAGATTTTTTTAAGGTCAGTGCCAGTGTTTGTCGGGCTGTGAGTGAGTCATCAATTACCAAGATGGTCGGTACAGAGGGGCTATAGGTGGTATCGCTCGGTGGAATTGTAACCTTATTGAGATCCTGCTCGGAATCAGTAACCGAGGAAATGGATTCAAGCTCTGCTGGTATAGAAGGCTGTGCATAGACTTCTCCAGAATGCTTGAGCCATTTTGCAATCAGTGCCGAACCATCTACTACTGGCACTAAAGAGCCATCGCCCAAAATTGTGCAACCATATAGGTAGGGAGGCGGCGCGATCGCTTTACCAAATGGCTTGATCACAAGTTCTTGCTCGTTAAAGATTTGATCTACTTCTAATGCGAGAAATTGATTGCCTGCTGAGATAATCAGTAGTGGCGTTTTGTTCGCGATCGGCAGAGACATAGAACGAATCTGCTCTTCAGAGTTTTTTGGTAGGGGATAGCGATGGTCAAAAGCAGATTGGGGATACATAGGGATCAATTCATCCTGATAGCGATAGAACTGCTGCCCTTGAATGGTTTGAATCTGATCTTCGCCGGCGGTAACAATCGATAAAAGTGTATCTACAGGGATTGCCATCAGATTTACACCTACACTAAAGACCAGCAACTTAGCGGTAGTGAGGGTAAGAGGCAAGCGGATCGTAAATACCGTTCCTTTCCCTAGTTCGGAGTCGATCGTGACACTGCCTTTTAATTTGATAATCTGCTCGCGCACAGAGGTCAAGCCCACGCCTCTACCAGAGATCTCGCTGACTTTTTCTGCGGTCGAAAAGCTAGGAGAAAACAAGAATTCGTAAATCTGAGCTTGAGAGGTTGCATCTGTGGGAGACAGAATTCCTTTGGCGATCGCGGCAGCCCGAACTTTTTCTGGATCGATTCCTCTGCCGTCGTCTCTGATTTCAACAAAGGTTTGATTGCCGCGATGGTAGGCACGCACTTCAATGGTTGCCTCTGAGGACTTACCCTGTTTCACCCGAACATTTGAAGGTTCCGTACCATGATCGAAAGCATTGCGAATCAGATGCACGAGGGGATCGTACAACTTTTCTAGCATGGCTTTATCTACAAGCGTAGCACCACCACTAATCGACAACTTGACTTGCTTACCATATTTGGTAGACAGATCGCGCACCATACGAGGAAAGCGACTGAGAATTTCATTGAGGGGCATCATTCTTGCCCACAACAGGTCATTCCGCAATTGCTTGAGAGTTTGCTGTTTTTTGCGTTGGGTGTTTTGAGCCTGCATCGCGAGCAAATCCATATCTCGAATGGTTTCACCCATTTGCGCCATTTCTTCGACGGACTCTTGCACGAGGGTATAAATGTAGCTGTAAGAGTCCATTAGCAGTGGATCGAAAGTTGCTAACTCAGGCAGCATTGAGAGAGACGTACTAATCTGCTCGCCACCTGTTACGGGTTTCTGGCTTCTGACTTCAGTCTTTTGACTGCTATCAATCCAGCTTTGTAGTTTTTTGGTTAATTCTTCAAAATGATCGGAACGGCGTTGTAAATTGAGCAACATGCCTTGCAACTGTTGGCTTTGCAATGAAGAGCTATTCTCTTGGGTTACGAGTTCCCCTGCAAGGTTGTTTAAACGTTCGAGTCGAGATAGATCGACACGAATCGCTTCGCTCATCTGAGGTGTCGGCACCGACTGGGCTTGTTCTTCTTGCTTGGTGGTAGATTTGGCTTTGACCTGATTTGCAATTAGAGAATTAGCTGGAGTATCAGGTTTAGAGCTACCTTGTTTGAGCAGGGTTTCAATTTTGAGGTCTGTATCCTGTTCCTCTGTTAGGCTAGGAATAGTTGGGAGTTTTTGAGCAAGTTGATCTAAACTAATGAATTTTTCTTCAACGGGTTTGTTTTGTTCGGTACTTGCAACGGGTTCTATGATTTGATTGGGGACAAGCTGTGTGGGTGTCTCAGCGCTTGTATCTTTAAGGATCTGGGCTTGGTTGGCAATCTCTAAATCTTGGACATTCTGGTCGGAAAGAATGAATGCGCTCAAATCTAGTGCTTCGGATTCTTCTGTGTCTTCAGAATCGCCAAACACTGATTCTAGAGCACTAAAATCTAATCCAGTATCAAGATCGCTCTCACTGTCGGATGTTACAGAAGTGATTTCGATTACTTCTATCTCCTCAAAATCATTCTCCTCCTCTAATGATTCGACAATTGATTCCAGTTCGTAATTTGTCTCGATGCCAGTCTCTTGCCGAACAGGATTTTCAATCTCTATATCCCAAGGCAAATCATCTGCCCGATCGCTCCCGTCCTGAAAACCATTTGATGATTCGCTAGGAACTTCGGCGATTAATTTATCTGTTGGCTCTAGGATTGGCTGGGAGATTGCCGTTACTGGGATTTCCTCAAAAAATCCAGCGGCAGATTCTGGACTCTCCTCAAGCATATCTTCAAGGACATCCTCAAAAAATCCATGGGTGGATTCTGGACTCTCCTCAAGCATATCTTCAAGAACATCCTCAAAAAATCCACGGGTGGATTCAGTAGGTTCTTCAGGGATTTCCTCGAAAAATCCATGGGTGGATTCTGTAATTTCTTCAGGGATTTCCTCGAAAAATCCATGGGTGGATTCTGTAATTTCTTCAGGGATATCCTCAAAAAATCCATGGGTGGATTCTGTAATTTCTTCTGTTAAAACTGCTTTAAATACATCTTCTAATGCCGAACTGGATAGATCGTCCTCGCCACCAAGGTCAAAAGTAGAGGCTAGATTTTCTGCGATCGCAGAGGCACTGGCAAGCATGAGCAAAGCCTCACTGGGAACACCCCCTCGATCTCGATCGCCTGCTAAAACTGCTTCTTGGGCTTCTTTGAAATTATCGATCGCTACTTGTCCCACTAAAACAGGCTCGTTGGGATGAGTATCTAGGGCGAGTAGGGTCTGCTGTGCGATTTCTGAAAATCCAGGCAAATTGAGTAGTTCACCAATACCTGAAAACACTTCTGCCTGCGCTCTGATTTCACCAGAGACCTGTTCTTTTTCAGGGCTATTTAAAATTGCTTGCAGACGATCTAAGCCCTGAGCAACATCACTCGAAAATACGACTTGGGCAATATCAAAGCCTAGTTCCGCAGAGGTGGGTAGCTCGACATCTGCATTGAAGTTATCTCCAAACAAAGATTCGATCACAGCAAAGATGGGTTCGGCTTTTTCGATCGCAGCTTCGACATCATGCTTACCTGTTTGAATTTGCTCGACCAGAGGCGATCGCAGGCAGTCATAAGCTTGTAGCAAAATTTCCTCAATATCGCGATCGATCTCAAGATCTTGGCGATAGAGCGCTCTAAAAATATCTTCTAAACGATGAGAGATACGCTCAATGGCAGGTAACCCAATACTGGCAGCGCCCCCTTTGATCGAGTGAGCCGCACGCATGAGGCTATGAATTTGCGGAGTTTCGTGCTCTGCTTGAAGGTTGAGTAATCCTTCTTCGATAATTTGCAGAAACTCTAGAGCTTCTTGACTAAAGTATTGATATGCCTGGTCTCTAATTTCAGGATCGATGGTATGCATGATATCCCCACTATGGCGCGATGCGATCGCCTGTTAGTTAATAGCTTATTTAAGTTAATTTGAGTTCGGGTTACCTCTCCCAACCTCCCACTTCCAAAAGTCGAGAGAGGGGCAAGAAGAAATTTTTCTTTTTCTTAGCCCCTCTCCTTGCAGGAGAGGGGTTGGGGAGAGGTTTCGGATAGCTCGATTTAGCTGAGTTTAAACTGACCCACGCTGACTTGGAGCGCTTTTGCCACTTCTAGGAGTTGTTTAAACGAACTCGCTACCGTTGCTGACTGCTCCGAGGCATCTTGGGCGCTGGTTGCCACATCTTGCATGGTTTGACTCACCGATGCCGAAGTTTGCGTTTGGGCTACTGCTGCCAAAGAGATTTCTTGGACGAGTTTGTTTACCTGGGCGCTCACTGCCGAGATTTGACTCAGCTTTTGGCGTGACTCTTCTACCAACTGCGTTCCCACAACCACCTGCTCTGTACCTGCTTCCATCGCAGCGACTACCTCGTTGGTTTGGGCTTGAATTTCTTCTACCAGTTGTTCGATATCTGCGGTTGCAGCAGCCGATTGTTGAGCGAGCGCGCGAACTTCTTCGGCAACCACCGCAAACCCTCTACCTTCTTCTCCTGCACGGGCAGCTTCAATCGCTGCGTTAAGTGCGAGTAGGTTGGTTTGAGCCGCAAAGTTACCAATCAGGTTAACCACCTTAGAAATTTTCTGAGAAGCTTCACCCAAGCGTTTGACCTTTTTAGAAGTTTCAGACACCGTTTCACGAATCGCAGAGATACCCGTTACAGTACGGTTCATGGCTTCGTCCCCTGCTTGTACCACAAGGTTAGATTTTGCCACCTGCTCTTCTGCCTGTTTGGCGCGACTAGCAACCCCCAAAATCGATTCGGAAATTATCTGAATTTGGCTCAGTGCGTTGGTAATCGATTTGGCTTGGCGACCAGACTCGGTAGCTGCACTGGCTACAGCCATTTCGTTACCCTGTGTGGTGGTTACTACAGATTGCGAAGCCGTTTGCACCTGCTCGACGATCTGGCGCAAACTCCGAATAATCGAGTTGTAAGAGTCAGCCAGCGTACCAATTTCATCGGCGGTTACTTTTGCCCGAACTGTCAAGTCGCCTTTACTTACAGGGTCAACTTCCATCAGCAGCTCAAGCGCGCGTTTTTGCAGAGTTTCTTTTTCTTGGCGCTGTTGTTGTGCGGTTTGGTCGGCTTCTTGACGAGCTTCGACCCGTGCCACTTCAATTTGTTCTACAAAGGTGGCTTGCCCGATCGCAGAACCAGCTTGAGTAGCGAGTTGAGACATAAAGTCAATTTCATTATCGAGCCAAACATGAGTCTGGGTGCAATGATGTGCCACCAGCAGTCCGAACAGTTGATTTTGTTGCACGATCGGAACGACTAGATTTGCTTTGATCGCCAGACGTGATAACAAGGCTCTATGGTCTGGGTGATAATCGCGCTCTTGCATGTCATTGGTGGGTACGATGCGACCGTTGCGATAGGCGTCCAGTAGAGTCTGAGGAATACAGGGGTCGGTGGCTTTTTCAGCCAAGGCACTGGGGAGTCCGGGTGAGACTGCTTCGTGGGAAAGATAACCGCTCCAGTCAGGATTAAACCGATAGATCACCACGCGTTCTGCCTTCAGAGCGGTTTTGGCTTCATGCACTAATGTCTCTAAGATTGTGTTGAGATCGAGAGACTGCCGTAATTGAGATGCGATCGTCGCCACCAAATTTTTACGTTCGGCTGTGGCAGTTTGCTCGTCGATCAGGGTCTGAATCTGACTTGCCATGACGTTGATGTTCGTCCCCAACACGGCGAGTTCGTCATCTCCTGTAATCCCCTCAATGCGGGTATCGAGTTCGCCTTGTCCCAATTTTTCGACAGCTTCCGAAGCTCGAATAATCGGGCGCGTGGCACGGTTGACTAAGAAAGCCGCCAAAAGACCGACCAACAGAGCGGCTGCACCAGTACCAATTAAAAGAGCGTTTCTAAGTGCAATCTCAGAAACTAGTACTTTATCGGTTTCTGCCAAATAAGCATTACCCCAATTGAGATTAGGCATATCTTGAAATTGTGGGAGCTTGCTATAGGCTCCGATCTGTTCGACATTGCCACCATTCGAGATGTCATGGGTGACAAATTGTTTGGTCTCGCCCTTAGCATGGAGTTCGCGCAGTCCGGGGATATCCTCTAATGCATTACGACCGACCTGTTCTTTTTCTGCTGCCATAAAAAGGACGCCATCAGAGCCAAAAATGTGATAGGTGTCTCCCTTCTCTTCGCTACCATAATTTACAATCACATTATCCAAAGCCTTGATGGGCATACGGGAGCGCACGATGGCGATCGTCTGACCAGTAACAGCATCTTTGATCGGTGCAGAAAAGAAGATACTGACTTCTTTCGTCACTTTTGAGATTTCAGGCTGACTGATGTAAGGCTTACCTGTCGTGAGGGCTGCTTGGAAATAAACGCGTTCTTTAATATTCGGAAGAGCCGCTGTAGAACCAGCCTGCACGATCAGATTGCCATCCGTTCCGAAAACTGCAATGCTATCGTAAACTTTGTAGGAGGTTACGAAGTATTCCAATGCCTCTTTTCTTTGCTGGGGAGTTGTTGTCGATCCAGACACCTTGAGATCTCTTAACACGTTCAGACCTGCCAGTACCTGGATGTCACCATAGCGTTCAAACATAAAGCGATTGATCTTGTCGTTGATTTGAATCGCTTGTTCCTCTTGGGTGTCAGAGACCTCTGCTCGCAGGGCGCGACTAGAAGTCAAGTAAGCAATTGTACCCGTTGCAACAATTGGTAAAGTCCCGATCGCGATCGCGAGTAATGTTGCCTTCAAACGCAGACTCAACCCAGATCTGCGTTTTCGCATTTTTGGTGCGATCTCAGCAATCGGTTCGGTTAAAGGCAAGACACCATTTTCTTCATTGCTGAGTTCTGCAATCTTACCGTTGCTGCCCTTCCCATTCATGAGCTTGGTGCTGTTGTTTTTGCTCTTTTTATTGTTATCTGTAAGCATTTCTAACTCCTTGATTCGTACTTAAAAAGTGGTTTGTAATCGATCTGTAACGGAAGCTTCTCTTCCCAAATTTGGGTTGCCAGCTTCATGCATTCCTAATGCTTTCGCAGTCCCATTTTCCGACTCAGAAACCTAGCAGCCTGACAAAGCTGAAAACTATTGGAAGGCACGAACTAAAGCATCACCATTCAAAACCAACAAGGTTTCGCTACCCTCAAGCCAGCCCGTTTCATTGAGCCAATATCCACGTAAAAATTTCCCCATCCCCGAATTTGCGATCGTCGCAGGAGCTGGCAAAATCTGCTCGGATTCGCACCATAGCATCTGCCCCACTTGGGTCACCGCTAACCCAATGGCTATGCCCTGCGATTCCCTCTGGGATGCATTCTGCCGCACCAAAATTACACTACAGTTGGTCTGGGTATACCCAGACCGATATATGGGCTCAAAGCCCATCAAATAGGCAAGATCGACAACCCATAAAACTTCACCCCGCCAGTTGCAAACCCCCATCACGGTTGGTGCTACGTCAGCGATCGCGGTAATTTGTCCCAACGAGAGATTGAGAATCTCTACCAGTTGTCGCGTTGCTAACATCACCTTTTGGGTGGGTGACACTGAAAAAGTTAAAAACTGCTCAGAGTTAGCTTTTTGACTAGTTGAGCCAACTTGTTTGGGGGGTGAACTAGTCGTCGAACTGGTTGTTTTCAGGGGAATAGCCATAGATTCTGTGCCTGCCTTGCTAGCTTTGATATTTAACTTTGAGCCTTAAACTGACTAGCCTTTTACCCAACTTTTTGATAAAGCCTTGAGAGAAAGTGCTGCATCCCGCAGAAAATCACTAAATCAACCGCTTTATTTCACTATTTCACCAAAAGCTTCACTGTCCGAATCAACTCCTCTGGATCGATCGGTTTGGTGATGTAAGAAGAAGCCCCCTGCTTCATGCCCCAAAATTTATCCATCTCGCCACTTTTGGTAGAACAAAGCACGATCGGAATATCTTTGGTGTCTGGACTGTCTTTGAGTTCGCGACACAGCTCAAACCCACTCTCACCGGGTAAAACTACATCCATCACAATTACATCAGGCTTTTGTTGAGCGAGTTTTACTTTGGCATCTTCGCTACTGGTTGCAACAGAGGTTGTAAACCCAGCTCCCCGTAATGTACCTGTGATGATTTCAGCTTGAGTTAGCGTATCTTCTACAATTAAAACCGTTGCCATTGCGAAATCTCCGTAAATAATTCTAGACCCTGAAAATAAAATCCTAGCGAAAAATTGATACGACTAAAACGAATGCCTCCTTTAAAATTTTGCTCCAAGTAGCTAACTACTTTCTAGATACTTTTCCACAATTTGAACCACCTTTGCCTCTTCGGGGGGTTTACTGAGAAAATCAGAAGAACCCGCCATTTTGGCTCTGACGCGATCGATCACGCCGTCATGCCCTGTGAGAATCACGATCGGGACCTCACGAAAAGCAGAGGTTTTGCGTAAAAAAGAGCAAAGCTCGTAGCCATTAGAGTTGGGCATGACCAGATCGAGAAAGATCAGGTCAGGTTTGTTTTTTAACAAGGTGCTGACCCCTTGCAATGGATCGAGAATATTTAATACCTCGTACCCAGCTTTATTCAAAATTCTTGTCATCTCCATCCCAATCTGGGGACTATCATCAATACAGGCAATCAAGCCTTTTTTGGTCTCAGGCTCTGCTTCGACTTGCGGGGCAACTGGAGAAGGCAAATCTGGCGCTTCTCGTAAAGCAACAATGCCATCAATCACGAGGGGTAAAAGCGATCGCATCACCGAAATATGCGATCGATGCATCCTGATCGACAAGTCCCAAATCGTATTGTTGCCATTGAGCAACTTGACCAGCATCTGATGCGCTTCTGTGGAAAGTGCCTCAGCTGCCACCATGGCTTTTAAGCGATCGGGTGCAAGTATCACAGGCACGAAATTTAAAGAAAAGCCCGGAATCATATTTTGTACGTGACCTAGACCCGCATCAAGCCATTTTTGTCTTGCTTGTAAAGCTCCTTGCAAAATTTGCTGTGAAGATACCAAGACGAAAGGCTGTTGAGGATGTCTATTTTCAGTCCAAGTTGTTACGAGTTCTTGGCGACTAATAACGGCATAAAAGACTTCTTGAATACAGCCAAGAACGAGCATTTTCGCTTTTTCTTGCTCGATCAGTCCTTGCTTGAGGGCTTGGTTGACAATAAAAAATTCCCAAGGCTCGCTGGGTTCGCCAAATTTAGTCAGCCATTCATCTAGTTTGGCGTTAGGGCAATTTTGTCGCAGGGATCGATAAAATCTTCTAACCCGATGGCTACCACCCGTAGCATAGACCAGTCTTCCCAAATAGAAGTAAAGATAGTAATGAACTGACGGGTTTCTTTCCGAGAAAACAACAAGTTCACCAGAGCTACGCTCATCTTGGATTAGCTTCAGATGAGGAGCGATTTCTATTGTCGATGTAGCATCTGTATCCATTAGACTTACTTCAAAACAACTCAGGAACCCCAACAGCATGAATCAAAGAAGATTCACAAGATTTTAGCTTTGTCTCGGAAAATAAAATACTTGTTTCAAAGAATACATAGAGCAATCGCACGGTACAAGACAACCTTTATGTTTCTCAACCTCTACCCTGAGAATAGGATTGAAGCAATAACTTAACTTATTTCTCAAGCTATACAGAGTTATACAGTGCGATCTAACTTTAGAGCTATGGTTGTTGCACAGCATCACCCAACTAGGTGAGCTTCAAACTATCCTATATATTAGTGCCTAAATTTTGTTTTTTTTCAGGTAAACCCTCAGCATTATCACTTAGTCCAATTTTCTAGCAAAGATAAAAACATTTTCTGTAGTCTAGAACTGTTATTGGCTAAATTTAATAAATTTAATCGAAGTAAATTTTAGATTCGGCTAATTTTAAACTCAATATATATTATTTGGTATTTTTTTATTGTTTTTTGGGTTTTGAGCGATCGCACTTCGACAGTCTACATTTATCAGGAAATCGCTCATTTCTTAATAGGCTCATTTCTTATAGATAGTTGAGTCAATAATTTCAAATTGATGGTGGTTAGCAAAGCGAATGGTGTCAGCTTTTACGCCTCCGATACACTCTTCTACTTTAAATTCGACTCTGTATTCAGGAATTGCCTGTTCGGCACATAATGAGGCAGTGATTTCAGTATCTTGAAGGTTAAATCGAAAGCAAATTGGAAACAACAAATTGTTTTGAATGCGCAGATCTTTATAACCATAGACAACCGTAGCATCAGATCCTAGGGGCGCAAACCGCGTTTCGGCTGTGTATAAGTCTCGCGAGTGGGGATATCGCTCGATCGCAATCAGTCCTGCTTTGAGCGAGAGAAAGTACAACAAACCTGATAACTGACATAATCCTCCCCCTACATCGGCACTGAGTTCATCTCCCAAGATCGCGCGCCCCTTCTGATAGCCTTTGCTTCTATCTGGTTTTCCAATCAGGTGCCAAAATGAAAAAATCCGCTCGGGATGAATCAGCACGTTCTCAACCCTTTGAATCGCGATCGCAAGGTTATGCTTTTTACTCTCTGAATAACTGGTTGGGTAAATTGCTTGGGCGATCGTAATTTGGGGCTGAAAAGATTTTTGCTGTTCGGGACTCAGCTGATTAAACTCGACAAATTGATGGGATAGTCCTGTAGAGCGATCGCGTAGGTGTCTCTGCACTAATTTGAGGCGCACTTTCAGACCAAATGGGACTAAATGCTTCATAGATTCATCGTTAGTATGAATGAGTCTAATCATAATCAGCAATGCGATCGCTTGAAAACCCTAAGATGTCATGGTTGACAGGGTTTATTCTTGAGATTCTCTATATCTTGTGGGCTTTGGTAGCCAGCGCTGGATTTGCTTCTGAATTTGCTTAAGTAGGTCGGGTGTAATGATACCCTGTGGGAAAAAAATGCTCCCTAGTACAATCAACAATCCAAAAATAATCAAGCGACCCGCACTCAAAAATTGTGCCAACCAAATTGGGATACCTGCAATGCCAGCGATCGCGCGCAGAATTTCAGGCAGAGCTGTTAAGACCATACCGCCCACCACAGGCCCAATAAAAGTTCTAGAGCCACCAATCAGCACAAAAGCTAAATAGGTAATACTGGCATCAAAGGTGCCTTGACGGGCATTCCAAGTATTGAGAAAGTGGGCACTGAGCGCCCCAACTATCCCCGCTAACACTGCCCCCAAGGTAAAGGACAAAACCTTGTAATAGGTAGGATTTATCCCCATGGCATCAGCAGCCAGCTCATCTTCACGAATGGCAATCAAGGCTCGACCGACTCGGATGCGTTCGAGGCGATACATAAACACCATGCTGAGCGCCAGTAAAGGCAGTGCAATCCATAAATACTCTATGGGCGTGCGAAAGGGCTGCGGAATATCAAAAATCCCCACGGCGCCGCCCGTAATCTCTTGGGTCTCCGAGAAAATTTGTAAGATGCGTACAAATGCGATCGTCGCGATCGCCAAATAAATGCCCCTCAAACGCAAAACTGGAATCCCCAGCACGATCGCCAAGAGCCCTGAAACGACACCAGCAATCAGCATCTCTAAAAACAGCAGGGGCATTGAGGAAAGCTGACCTGCGGCAGGCACGCTCACCCTGATGGAGATAATTGCGGCAATATAGCCACCCAAGGCATAAAACCCCGGCGTCGCTAAAGAGAGCTGCCCCGCCATCAAGGGTAAATATACGGAAATCCCCAAGATCGCACCCAGCACCATCTGCACAATTAAAGAACCATAGGTATTAAAAAAATCTGCCATTGTTTATTGCGATTAAAGGGTTGCAAGTGCGGTTTAAAAAAGTTGTAGCTGCTGGGCAGGTTGAGCGAGTTTTGTCCAAGGCAACGCGGGCACAGGTAGGTTTTGCTGCTCTAGCATCTGTTGAAAATAAAGGGCATTGTGGGGCGATCGCTCTTCAATCGGGCAGTGCATAAAGAAATAAATGCGTTTGTTTTGCTGCAACCATGTTTCAATCCAAGTTGCCCATTCCGCTAAAAAAGGTTGGTTATAGGAGCGATCGGGATGGCTGACAAAGCGCACAAAACTAAAATCTGCAGTCATGCTGATTTGAAGTGGCAGTCTAGGTTTGCGCCGTTCGGAGGGCATCGATTCGGGTAAAAAAGGTTCGGGAGACTCATAAATCGGTCGAGAGTCTAGTAAGACACGTCCAATGCCAAACTGTTGTAGGGTCTCAGTCAGATTGCTAGCATAGGGTTCGCGAAACCAAGCAGGATGACGCACTTCTAAGGCTGTAGCATAACCACTTTGAGATAGCGCCTTGAGAAACTGGGTGAGATCGTTGGTATGGGCAGGGCTGTAACTGGGGGGTAGTTGGGCAAATGTAACCCCTAAGCGATCGCCTAAGCCACCCATTAATTCTAAAAACTTGAGCACCTCAGGAATCATCGGAACCAGAAGTCCCTGATGGGTAAGAGCCTTAGGAATTTTAGGGCAAAATGTAAATCCTTGGGGTGTTTCGGCAGCCCAACGCGCCACAGTGTCTTTGTTAGGCGTTACATAAAATGTTGTATTTCCCTCTACAGTCGTGAAGCGTTGGCTATAGAGTTTCAAAAAATTTGTTGGTTGACTTTTGGGTGGATAAAAATCCCCAATCCAACCCTTATAAGCCCAAACAGCACAGCCCAGAAAAAAATTAGGCGCAAAATTATCCACAGCTAACTAGCCTTTCACTTGGCTGAGCAGTTGCTTGATAGTTTTGAGTAACTCTGGTGGATGATAGGGTTTGGTCAAATAAGCATCAGCCCCCTGTTTCATTCCCC
Source organism: Tumidithrix elongata BACA0141 (assembly GCF_036349135.1). NCBI lineage: Bacteria > Bacillati > Cyanobacteriota > Cyanophyceae > Pseudanabaenales > Pseudanabaenaceae > Tumidithrix > Tumidithrix elongata. The sequence continues at coordinate 37,625 of NZ_JAZBJZ010000012.1, read as the reverse complement.
AATATTTATCAAACTCTTCACTTTTGGTCGAACACATGATCACGGGTACATCTTTTGTGGCGGCATTATTTTTAATCCAGCGACACAGCTCATAACCATTCATCCGAGGCATCACAACGTCTGTTACCACCAAATCTGGCGTCGTCCCCTTCATCTTTTCAATGGCTTCAGCCCCATCCTGGGCTTCGATTACATCCATGCCTTGCTGTCTCAGTTGACCTGAAACCATATCCCGCACCATTGCACTGTCATCTACAATCAGAATCGTCGCCATATCTACCTTCCTGCTAAACCTACTTTAGCGTTGACGGGATGGGCTAGCTCACTCATATTGCTTATATGCCTGATTTTCGCCGCCAACATATCTACAAGTCTTTGTTTTTCTAAAATATTAAGTCTTAAATATTAATCAGCATACACGACATGCAATCCCCGTCTAGTTGCATATACAACAACCAAGTTTATTTATGAAGTGCCTTAGCAAGGGTCAATCATAATATGCTGTACGCCTCTAGTAGAACATCTGAGAAATTATTGATCGACAGTATAACAGAATGCAAATTACAACAGGATGCAAATTTTCTAGTAATCCATACTTGCGTAAATTCGTTTTTCCCATGCTCCAAGTCAAATAATTCATTCAGGTAGCTTTGAGTAATGTCAATTATTACGGTAGAAGGTTTAAGTAAGCTCTATCCGATCGCGGTCAAAGAGGCAGGCTTTGCGGGCACGCTCAAGCACTTTTGGAAGCGCACCTATCGCACGGTTGCCGCTGTACGGGATGTATCCTTTCAAATTGAGCCCGGTGAAGTCGTGGGTTTTTTGGGCCCCAATGGTGCAGGAAAAACCACAACCCTAAAAATGCTAACGGGACTGATTCATCCATCGGCTGGGAAAGTGCGCGTTGCAGACCACATCCCCTTTCGACGAGAGTCCAAGTTTTTGCAAAAGATCACCTTGGTGATGGGACAAAAACAGCAGCTTTTATGGGACTTGCCCGCATTAGACTCGCTCAAAATTAATGCGGCGGTATATGGCATTCCTGACAAAATATTTGCTTATCGCTTGGCAGAACTCACCGAGATGTTGAAACTTGAAGACAAACTCAGCCAACCCGTGCGTAAGTTATCTCTGGGCGAACGCATGAAAGCAGAGTTACTGGCAGCGCTGCTACATCAGCCCCAGATCTTGTTTATGGATGAGCCCACTTTAGGTTTAGATATCAATGCTCAAGTGGCAGTACGCGATTTTTTGCAGCAATATAACCAGCAGTACGGAGCTACGATTATTCTCACCAGTCATTACATGGCAGATATCACAGCACTCTGCCGTCGCGTGTTACTCATCTATGAGGGAGGACTGATTTACGATGGCAGTTTAGAGGGGTTGCTAGAAAAATTTGCCCCCTATCGCGAAGTGCGAGTTGAACTGGCACAGTCTATTCCCGAACTTGTGGCGGCTCAGTCTTCTGCGCTGTTATCTGGGCTGCAAACCTATGGAGAACTAGCCAGTGTGGATGGGCAGTCCGTCAGGTTTTTAGTACGACGAGAGGAACTTACCAAGACGGTATCGCGAATTTTGGCAGAGCTGGAAGTGATTGACCTGACCGTCACCGATCCCCCCATTGAGGAAGTGATTGGTCGTGTATTTCGAGCAGGTAGCGTGTCATGAATCATATCTTTCGGATCGCGAAAGCCTTGCTTTCTGTCTACTACGCTCATATGGTTGAATATCGAGCCGAGCTGATCTTGTGGGCATTGTCCAATTCTCTGCCATTTATTCTGATGGGAGCTTGGATACAGGCATCGCAAACTGGAAGCTTTGGCTTTACCTCCATAGAGTTTGCCCGTTATTTTTTAGCCGCTTTTATCGTGCGCCAGTTTAATGTGGTTTGGGTAATTTGGGACTTTGAGAAAGAAGTCATATCAGGACAGCTCTCAAATCGCCTGCTGCAACCCCTCGATCCGTTTTGGCATCATTTTGCCGGTCATGTTGCCGAACGATTTGCCCGTTTTCCATTTATTGTCGTGCTGGTTGGATTGTTTTTTGCTCTCTACCCGCAATCTTTCTGGATTCCCAATTTAACCACGGTACTGACATTTATCTTTGTGGTCGCGATCGCCTTTTGTTTGCGTTTTTTGACTCAGTACACCTTTGCCCTATTTTCTTTTTGGACAGAGCGAGCCAGTGCGATCGAGCAGTTTTGGTTTTTGTTGTATTTGTTTCTCTCAGGCATGATTGCACCTTTAGATGTTTTTCCCGCCACCGTACGCGCCGTGTTGGAATGGACGCCGTTTCCTTACATGATCTATTTCCCCTCGGCTTTACTGATGGGCAGATCCGTTAACGTGGTTCAAGGCGTATTGGTGATAGGTGCTTGGACATTTCTTTTCTATGTGCTCAACCGCTGGCTATGGCGACGCGGACTCAAACATTATTCCGGAATGGGAGCATAAACAAAGATGAGTACAGAAAATTTCTACGCGGAACTGCCGATGCTAGAGAAGTTTACCGATATTACCTACGGTAAAAACTTTGTCTTTGTCCCTGATGACTGGTACGCGATCGTGACGGATATTACTATGTCAACCAAGGCGATCGAGGCAGGCAAATACAAGAATGTCAATTTATTGGGTGCATGTTCGATTATTGCGATTTTGAATGTTGCCCAAAATATCGAGATTCCCTTTGTGTTTGGTGGAGATGGGGCTTCATTGCTCATCCCACCATTGCTAAAGGATGCTTGCGAACGAGCGCTATTGGCAACCCAAACCCTCGCGCAACAGGAATTTCAAATGGAGTTGCGTGCGGGGATAATTCCTGTGTCTGCGATCGCGGCAGGGTATGAGCTGAAAATTGCCAAACTCCGCATTTCAGAAAACTACAGTCAAGCAATTTTGCGGGGTGGAGGCATTACCTATGCCACCCGTTTGGTTAAAGATATTGCCACTACAAATTTGTATTGTCCAAAATCGAAAGAAAGCCCTCCTTCGGCTGATTTTTCGGGCTTGGAGTGCCGATGGAAAGACATCTTAAGCCGCCATGGCGAGATTCTCAGTCTGATTGTAATTGCTACAGCACCGAGCGAAACGCAAGTGGATGCGATTTATCGAGAAGCGATCGCCCAAATCGAAAAAATCTACGGGAGAGAACAAGATCTCCATCCTGCGTTTCAACAAGGATTGCACCTTGCGTTTCAAAAGGAGCAACTTCTACCTGAGACGCGAGTGTTTACCAAATCTGGAAACTGGTTGCAAAGACAGTCTTACATGCTCAAAATTCGCTTAGAAAATCTATTAGGCGTTATCTTCGTTAAATTTAATCTCAAGGTGGGTGGCTTTGAGTGGGGAACCTATAAACAGATCGTATCTGAAGCGACGGATTACAAGAAGTTCGATGATGGTTTGCGCATGGTGATTTCAGGTAATGCGAGTCAAAGAAAGAAGTTAGTTATTTACCTTGATAAAAAGTTTAAAGAAGGAAGATTGGTTTATGGATATCATGTCAGCGATCGCGCCCTAATGACCTGTCTGGTCTTTGAACGGAACGGTCGCCAAGTTCACTTTATCGATGGAGCCGATGGTGGCTATGCCCTCGCTGCCAAAGAAATGAAAGATCGATTAAAATCCTAGACATAAGTATAAACTGCGGAAAACCGCTTAGGATCGTGAACTAAATTACCTGCAATTCTAATGGTGTAGAGTCATTATTTTAGAATGCCCATTATTTCTAAAGAACAGCACCTTAATAAATCCACGATCCTTATGACAACCCAGATCGTTCAACCCACAGCAATTCCTTGCGTGCTCACCAGACCTGTTTCACAGTACCAGATGGGTCTTGATGAATATAATGCTCTGGATTTTTTCAGTATTAAATCGGGTATAGACAGCATAGGCTGTGGTTTCATCTTGCGTTTGAATTGAGGCGACATCAACATACTGATCGCTCCCTTCTTTAGTTTGGGTTACAAGTACTAGCTGAGGCACTCAGCTCTGCTTGGGGCGATGACTCCAATTAACGTTTAGATTCTCGGCTGTACCAAAGCAAAGTAATGCTCGCAAGAATTTTATAGGTAGGGAGAATTTACTTGTCCCCCTTTTTCAAGGGGGATGCCCGATCGGGCAGGGGGATCAAACCCCTCGGTTCAACAAGTTGGCTTGCTTTGATCCGCAGTCCTTGCCCCGAATTCACGTTAGGTAAATAGGGCAGTGGACTATAGCAGCAGAAAGCGATAAACCTGAAGACTTGTGAAAAGTTGCCCCAATTTAGAGAATTGGGGTGTTATCATACGCTGAACGCTAGGAGTGTCTGGGTAATCACCAGGCTGAGAAAACATCCTTAGAACCTGATTCGGCTCACACCGGCGTAGGAAAGCAAACAATTAAGGAAATTCTAAATTTTATGACTGGATCAAGCAATCATTCTGCTCCAACTCGTCGTGGCGCATATCGCGGCACTCAAATGCACTGTGCGCGTCAAGGAGACATCACAGAAGAAATGTACTACGTGGCGTGGCGAGAAAACTTACCCGTTGAACTTGTACGTTCAGAAGTCGCCAGAGGTCGGGCGATTATTCCAGCCAATAAAAACCATACCAACTTAGAGCCCATGATGATTGGGATTGCCTCTAAGTGTAAAGTCAATGCCAACATCGGGGCATCGCCCAATGTCTCAGACTTAAGTGAAGAAGTCGCAAAGCTAAATCTGGCTGTGAAGTATGGTGCGGACACCGTGATGGACTTGTCCACAGGTGGCGGCAATCTTGACGAAATTCGGACTGCAATTATCAATGCCTCACCTGTACCAATAGGTACAGTACCCATCTACCAAGCCTTAGAAAGCGTCCACGGCAAGATCGAGAATCTAGCCCCAGAGGATTTCTTGCACATCATTGAAAAGCAAGCCCAGCAAGGGGTTGACTATCAGACCATCCATGCTGGCATTTTGATCGAGCATTTGCCTCTCGTCAGAAATCGGCTTACAGGCATTGTTTCCCGTGGTGGTGGTATTCTAGCGCGATGGATGTTGCATCACCACAAGCAAAACCCCCTTTACACGCACTTTGGGGACATCATCGAAATCTTTAAGCGCTATGATGTGTCTTTTAGTTTGGGTGATTCTTTACGTCCTGGCTGTACCCATGATGCATCGGATGATGCTCAGTTGGCCGAACTCAAAACCCTTGGTAAGCTAACTCGTCGGGCTTGGGAGCATGATATTCAAGTTATGGTTGAAGGTCCCGGTCACGTACCGATGGATCAGATTGAATTTAACGTGCGCAAGCAAATGGAAGAATGCTCCGAAGCTCCTTTTTACGTGCTAGGACCGCTGGTTACCGACATTGCACCGGGATACGATCACATTACCAGCGCGATCGGGGCAGCAATGGCAGGTTGGTACGGTACGGCAATGCTTTGCTACGTCACCCCTAAAGAACATTTAGGTCTTCCCAATGCTGAAGATGTGCGTAACGGCTTGATTGCCTATAAAATTGCCGCCCATGCTGCGGATATTGCCCGTCACCGTCCGGGCGCACGCGATCGCGATGACGAACTTTCCCGCGCTCGTTATAACTTTGACTGGAATCGTCAGTTTGAGCTATCTCTCGATCCCGAACGGGCGAAAGAATACCACGACGAATCCCTGCCTGCTGATATCTACAAAACCGCTGAGTTTTGTTCTATGTGCGGGCCTAAGTTCTGTCCAATGCAGACCAAGGTAGATGCGGATGCTCTTACTGAACTAGAGAAGTTCCTCGCGAAAGAACCAGTAGCACAAGTATAAAGGGAAAGGCAACGTAGGGACAATTCATGAATTGCCCCTACGTTGCCTGCTGGTAGTTAAGGAGAAATCGCTTACCATTCGCGGTAAAGCTTTTCGGCATAAAACATAATCTCTTCGTTAGGCAGTCGGATTTTAGGTTTATCTCTAGGATAAAGGCTTTCAAGCGCAAGGCTATCTTGCTCGACAACCGTACCAACAGCTCTGAGAAACGACTCCTTTAACAGAACTTTTAGGAAGGAATATTTCAATTGTGCGAATGCCAAGACAAAAGTTTTAGTTCTATTAGCGGTTTCAGGGTAGAGAATATGAACTTGGGCGACCTTACCGATCGCTGTCTGGGTTTCAAATACTGTCGTTGAGGGAAAAGCGTATTCTAGATAGCCCCGATAGACTTTAGGAACTGTGAGCAAAACAGGGTCGCGCAAAATTTCACTGAGACTATTGCTGGCCCTATATAAATCTTGGGTGACTTTGGTGTAATACCCATTCTCTTCAAACTGCGGGATCTCATTTTTGGCGATTCTAAAGAGTTCGCGATGGGTTCCATTTTGGTGATTAAAGTCATAGTTGACCATGAGGGAACTCAAAAAATCTGACTGAATGCTTTTTTCTCCTGCTACACCAATAAATTCAAATTCATCGACGATATGTTGGTGTACCTCTGGAATCGGTAATCTTGGCGCAAATCCTCCATAGGTCCAGACGCAATCGTTGGAAACAATTAGCTCTAAAGCCTGAATCAGGGGCTTCGCTCCCGATTTGGAGTTGGGTTTGCCTTCTGCGCAGAGCCTTCCACGCGTGTCAAACTCTAGGGCATGAAAAGGACAGGCGATCGCATGGCCATCCTGACAAATCCAACCCTTTGAGAGGGGAGCTTGCATGTGAGGACAGATATTATCGAGGGCAAATACCTCTCCTTGGGAATTTTGCCAAAGTACATAATCTTTTCCTTGAAAAGTAATCTTATGGGGCTGGTTTATGCCCAGCATAGAGCGATGTGCGATCAACCAAGGAGCACCTGCGAGAATTGATTCCATTTCATTCTCCAAATTTATGGGTTTAAAAACGTAGAATATAACGTGACATATTATTCATGTTTAAAAAATATGACAGATTCCTCGTGTTTGTCAACTGGTTTCTTGACACTGAATTTTTTAGGACTATCAAGTAAGCAATGCGCTCGATCGCTATGACTTTTGACAGGAATCTTACGACGATGCGTCGCCAACCCAAACAAAAGCGCAGCCAAGAACGCGTAGAGAAAATTCTAAAAGCTGCGGCTGAGGTGTTTATCGAAGTGGGCTATGAAGCTGCTACAACCCATACGATCGCAGCAAGAGCAGGCACGGCGATCGGTTCTCTCTATCAATTTTTTCCTGATAAATTGGCGATTTTTCATGCGCTCGAAGTTTGCCACATGGAACAGGTGACTGCCGTGAATGCCAAACTCTTAGTGCCAGAAATTACCTCGCTGCCGATCGAGCAATTCATTCAGATCATGGTCGAAACCCATGCCGCCTATTTTCAAAACCCGATTCCACGCATTGTTTACCTTCAATATTTCATTACCCCTGAGATGTTTCAACTGTTTGACGATCGCTATGTGCGTCAACTGATTGAGACGATGGCAAACTTGCTGCGATCGCGCAACCCCACATTAAATCCCCAAAAATGTGAATTGATGGCTGAGGTTTGTCACTATTGCTATAACACGGTTTTGCTGCAAGCACTGCGCAGCGACGAAGCACATCAACAAAAGCTGTACGAAGAGTTGCAAGCCCTGTTAGTGTCCTATTTAAAACCCCATGTCGAGCCTGTTTCTTTAGAGGGCAACCCTCAGATTGAGAATGACAAGGTAATGAAAGTAATGATATGCCCTCGCTGTAACTCTAACCGCATCTCAAAAAATGGTCATCGCCATGGAAAACAACGGTTTATTTGCAAGGACTGCGATCGGCAATTCTTACATTGAGCCAGCCAATCTCTCTCTTAAAAAGCCGATCGGGTTTGGTATTTAGATGCAAATAGACATCGATCTAGATTTTCATTCAGCTCTAACTGATGCCAATTTTTGGTATTAGGAGCACATCAGTGGAATAAGTTTAAGCAATAGATTGCCAATCGAGCGCAGTAATGAATCGGCTTAGATGCGCTACGTTAGTGGTTGCAACTATTGCTTCTACAGAGTCATTACTGAGAAGACGTGCTTGAGCCGCCAGAATCACATCTCCATCTAATGCCTTGGGGTCTGCGGTAGGTTGCCCAGTTTGTCTTGCCTCTGCCCACAAACTGGCAGCTAGCAACATCGTATCTGTCTGAATCGGAGCATATTCAAGAGCTTGCTTCAAATTATCCAGACGACGTACACTCCGCAACAAATTTGCACGGAGCAATTCTCGACGAACTTCATAGTCTGCGATTTCTGGAATAACAACCCGTTCTCCTCGTTGCAAAAGTGATTTTAGCCACATTTGACAAGCCAGCGTAATCCCCTCGGCTTTGGGATTTGTTACCATTCCTAGTGGACCTGAATCCAGTAAGATCAGTCGCGTCATGGGAACAAGGGACGATTAGACAATCGATCTTCGTCAAGAGCAGTTTTCAAAAAATCCCAGGTCATTTGCTGTTCAGATGTATCTTCGTCATCATCAAGCCAAGAATCTAACAAAGCGATCGCCGCTTGATTTTTTTGTGCTTGCTCGGCATTGACAACGGGTGAGGTGGCTGATGGAATTTTCTGCCGAAACTGACGTAAGGCACTCAGTAAATCTGCCCAATACTCTCTAGGAGTTGCTTCAATTTCATAAAGTAGCAATTTGAGAGAGGTTGTAGTCGCGCCAGAGCTGTTTACCATAGAGCGAGATTGCGATCGAAGGTGATTAACTCGATTTTAACGCAAGTATTACAGGAGTTGTAGAACTTGTCTAAATTTGATTGATTTTTAATGTGGGCTGAGCCAGCCAACCTTTCGGTTTCCCTACTAAAATAGCTGACTCGGTTTGATATTTGGATGCTATTTCGAGCACCACAGGTCTAGATCTGGACTTCCATAACGTACGCTCGCTTCATTCCCATAAAACGATTCTGACCCTTGGCAGACCTCACACTCAAACAAAAAAGAGAACTCAAGAAACAACAACGCGAAAACCGATATTGTTGTTCCTATTGTCTAAATTGTTCCTGTTGCGATTCGCCGAACGACAATTGATTGCATTGTTGTTCCACGAGCCACCCCGCAGAGCGCTATCGATCTACACCCTCTCTGGCTTCTCAATTGTTGATGCTAGATCTAGATTGAGAGCGCCAAATAACTGTTGCTGCAATTGCCATGTATCTCCGTGTTGCAGATGTCCTTTCCAAGCTTGCAGAGAATTGTAAAGATTGCTGATTTTATCTTTTCCTACTTTTACATTTCTGCACATACATTTTATCCGCTTTCTGCCATGACGAACATTTTTAGAGAGTACGCGGATTCTTTTGGGAAGGATGCGAAATCCCACAAAATTTGCACCATGTTTTGTTTCAAATATCTGAGTCTTTTTAGGATGAAGTAGTAACCGTAGATTTACTAAATAATTTTGAATTTCTTGATGGGCAATTTCTAATGAATTTTTGTCGTCTGAGAAAAGGGCAAAATCATCAACGTAGCGCAAATATTTTTTAATTTTCAGATTTTCTTTGACAAATCGGTCAAACTCATTGAGGTAAATGTTGGCAAAAAACTGACTGGTTAAATTACCAAGCGGTAAGCCTTTACGTCGTTCGAGTGGTGTGAGCAAGTCGTCATTTGGAAAGTAATGTAGAAATGGTTCTTGTAAATTGCTGCGATCGATAATTGCGTCTATTAACCAAAGAGTATCTACACATTTGATTTTTTTGCGAATGGTTTGTTTCAGAATCTGATGATCGATGCTAGGAAAATATTTACTCAGATCGCATTGCAAAATATAGCGACTGGAACGAGCAAACTCAGTAAACTTTCTGAGGGCTTTGTGAGTCCCAAAACCGACACGATTTGCGTAAGAATCTGCGATGAAGGAACGCTCAAAAATGGGGGTAATGATATTACATAAAGCGTGATGAACCACTCTGTCGCGATAGGGTGCAGCAGAGATTTGACGAGGTTTGGGTGCAATAATCTTAAAAACTGTATACTCACCTGGCTGATAAGTTTGGGAGATTAGTTCTTTTTGGAGCGTAATTATTTCGTTTTCTAGCTGGAAATTAAACTCTAAAACATTGGGGCGAAAGCGCTTTCCTTTTTGGGCTTTTTTGGTTGCGAGCAGAATATTCTCAAATGTGATTATTTCTCGCCAAAGATTTCCAGATCGTTTCATTTTTTATCTAATTTTTTGCTGTTTTAACCATCCACCAATTTCTGAACCAATTTCGTGCAACGCTTGGGTAAAATATTCATAACGATTGGTTGAGACTAATTGCAAGTCGTGTAGCAAACGAATTTGATATCGCAGAATATCCACTGTCGCCGTTAGCTCTTCTAATAAAAGAATTTTGTCTTTGCGATAACGTGCTACGATTAAACTATCCAAAAGTTCGTAAAGAGAATTAACAATTCTGTTTCCCATCAAGAATTTTTGATCTTTTGGTAATTTGTTGAGGATAGGAATTGTCCATTTGATCAAATCGTAAGTTTTTTGAATTACAGGCAGCTCAGACATAAAAATTCCCTAAAATCCAAAAAACAAAAAAAGCGCCTTTGGCGCAAACCGAGCGCAAAAGAAAAAGAGCAAAGTGCAGAGGGCTAAAGAGCAAAGAAAAAGAAGTCCTCACACTCAAACAAAAAAGAGAACTCAAGAAACAACAACGCGAAAACCGACATTGTCGAGCCTAAAGTCTAAATAGTACCTGCCGCGATACGCCGAACGACAATTGATTGCACAGTCGCCCCACGAGCCACCCCGCAGAGCGCGTCTTGATTGATCGCCACCATTGAGCCAAGGTTTTCCATCGGTCGGTGCGCCTTGATAGTTTTCATGCCACACATCTTCGCACCATTCCCACACATTGCCGTGCATTTGATATAAGCCCCATGCATTTGGGCTAAGACTTCCTACATCGACAGTTTTTTGTCTGTATTCACCTTTTGGCACATCGCCATAGGGATAATTGCCATTATAGTTTACCAACTCAGGTGTAATCGTTTCGCCAAAATGAAAGGGTGTGGTAGTTCCCGCCCGACAAGCATACTCCCATTCTGCTTCGCTAGGTAGCCTTACATTCTTTTTTGTTTTTTCAGAGAGCTTCTTGCAAAACTCTTGACAATCTTCCCACAAAACGCCCACCACGGGTTGATTTTTGCCTTGAAACTTTACATCATATTTCTCTGATGGCTTGGTTCCCATTACAGTTTCCCATTGAGAATTTGTAATGGTATATTTTCCCATCCAAAACGATGGAAGTATCACCTCATGAATTGGCTGCTCATCACTATCTTCATTACTTCCCATCATGAATTTCCCCTCAGGTATATTCACCAGATCGAGAGTCACTCCTTTCCCTAAATCCAAACGAATATACTGAACCTTACCTTTCTTACGCTCTAACTGAACTTTGGTGTTACTACCAAGCCCAAGAAAACCGCTGCTTTCTTTTACTAAGCGAACCTTGTTGACAAACTCAAATTCAAACTCTTGTTGAGTAGGTTTAGCCTGATGTTGCCGGTTCAGACGTTCTGCTTCCATCTGATGCATCAAACGTACATCCTCTTCAGCTTTCTGTCTCAATTGTTCTAACATCGAAGACTTATTCTCTTGCACCTGTTGACGCTTCAGTCTTTCTGCTTCTGCGGCTTGTTGCTGTTTTAAACGTTCTGCCTCTTCATGCTTTTGGGTTTCCCCTAATTGCTTCTCATATTCAACTTGTCTCGGCGCAACAATTCTATTCGCGATCTCTTTAATATCTTCTTCTCGCAAGCCGAGATGCTTTTCATAGTCTTGCAATTCAGCCTGCATCACTTCGCCAAAAGGAAACTCTTCTGCGATCGCTTCCAGTAAAGTTTGCTTGTATTCCTCAAGTTTTTTGGTATATTCCTGATAAGGGCGCAAAACCTCACTGACAATTGCTTCTGCCTCCAGTTGATTTATTTGCAGTTCTCCCTGTCGCCGAGATAAAAAGCTTTTTGCGATCGCTGAAATCTTTCCGTTACTGCGACGAACAACTGTTTCAACTTCCTTCCGAAACTTGAGTTTGGGATCGCCTTGGGCAGCTTTTGCCAACACAATGCGATAGCCTTCTTTGACTGGATAAAACTCTGGCGACATATTATCGTTTGTGCTTTTGACCTTATCCCGCACATAGTCATACAAGTCCTCAACCGAAATATCCTCATTGTCATTCTTTGCGGCAGCCCCCGTTTTCAGACCCTCCACCAAAAAATGCGTATAGAGCGATAACTCAAACCCTTCCTGCTCAAACGCATATTGGGTCGAACTCGATGCAGTCAAAATCGCTCGACCTTCGCCACCCAGTTTGGGTAGCACATTCACAGTGCCAATATCTTTCATCGGCATTCCCTTTGGAAACGCTCCACTATGGCAGCAGTCCAAAATTATCACTTGGCGTTTAGATCTGCTCTGATTCATCGCCTTATGCACGTAGTCCGAGGACAAAGCGGTTGGGGGCAATTCATCTTTGATCGTCGAAAGCCCTGTGAAATAAAAGTCACTGCGGCTATCAGTTACGCCATGCCCTGAGAAATAAAATAGTAGCAAGTCATCGGTTTTGCGATCGGCAAACAGTTTGTAAATTGCAGTTTCGATCGCCCCTTTTTCAACATCCTTTAAAACCGTCACATCTGACTCAGCAAAGCCACCCACTTCAGGGTTTAGCAAAACTTCTCGCAGCGCTTCTACATCCCGTACCGCACTGGGCAAAGGATTGAGTCCAGCCGTGTAGTTACTATTGCCAACCAGTAGCGCGTATCGCCCCATGCTTACTCTTTATTCTTTTTATTATGCTTCTCGATAAACGCTTCAATCTGTTGTACTGCAAATACTAACTCTTCTTTAGAGTAGGCGCTAGCCTTCATTTTTGTACCATCCGTCTCAGCCTCAATTACGATCGGCTTGTTGCCCAAGCGATCGCCTAACCAGCCCAAAGCCTTTTTAGCATTTGCCGCAGTCACCTGAGCCGTCAGCACGCCGACTAAAAAGCCACCCACACTTTTATTCCCATCAGGTGGATTGGGGTCGCGCACGCGATCGACGGCTTCGATGTCGCTGCGATCGCTCAGTTCTTCTAGCAACCGCACCACTTCTTCGTCAAGCTCTTCATTCGTCAGATCGGGATCGGTAAACGTAATGGTTAAAGCAATCATCGACAATTCCTTCGGTAAAATTAGCGATTTTCAAATCAATATTCTTTGCCCAAGGTAGGGGCAATTCATGAATTGCCCTTACCTTGCGATAGGCAATTTCTAACTGCAAGCATCCTTCGCAGGGGGCTGCGTTTCAATTGTAATCTTAGAATACCCTGAAAAACTCACTAATCTCGTCACCGTCAGTTCGGCCTTTTCGTTAGCCATTTCGAGTAAGCCATTGTTGCAAGCTGCCGTACTGATTTTACCGATCGCCTCCTGTTGGGCGAGGCTTTGCAAACTGTAGCTAATGTCTGGAGCCAAACCCATCACACCCTTCTCGTAGTTATAGACCCGCGAACGGTTCACATCAATCTTGCGATCGAGAATCTTGGGCGGTGGTAAGCGAATCACAATGGAATCTCCTTGGACGACAACATCCTGCCGTTGGAGTTTAGATAAATCCACCCCTGCCCGCACTTCCCCATAGGCGACGTACAGCAGTTTACTCGATCCAACCGTCCAACTTCCCAATGTCCAATCCTGTTGGGTAGGAACCACGGCTTCCATCACAAAAATAGCGGTGGTCAGATCGCTAGCGCCGCGAACTTGACTAATCACAATAGCGGATATATCCGCCTTGGGTGCAGGCTGTGTCAGCGATACCATTGCGCCGAGGTCGTTAAAAAACTTCCCTCCCTTGTGCCACATTCCCACAAGCGATAACGCGATCGCGACACCAATTCCCCCCGTCACCATCAGGGTCACATTATGGAAAAAAGTTTTGACGCCACTGGTGGCTGGCTGCCGATTATCTACTCGCTCAATCACGATCGCGCTCCTCGCTGGATAAGGTACCCATAGCCTAACATCCTCCAGGGCAAGGATTCACACAGGAAATATTGGTTGTGGGGATTGTTTCAATTTTCTCAGTTTTGAGGTTGAGCCGCCATGCTTGCCGAATTTGCTTGAATAGATCGGCGTCGCGATCGCTTTTGGAGATTTTCACCAACGCCACAATCCCAGCATCAGGTTTACCGTCGAGCATACAGCTACTGGTATTGACAAATTCTTCAGCCAAAAGTTGGGGAATCAGTTGCACGTCTAAAACTGCATTCACAGGTGTTTGACCACCCGTACTACTAGGACGATAGCGTAGGGGTTTGAGCAACATCAGAATGCCACCAAAATCATTCTTTTGCGTGGCTCGCTCAGTCCCCTGATTAGAATTGTCCTGACTAAAATTAGGGGCGACATGGGTGACGATATACCGACAGAGTGGCTCACCGAAACAGCTACCTCCAATGTACCAATTGGGTGGGGTGGCATCTTTTAAGTCCCACGTTAAATATTCAGCCAGCGCTTGGCTTTTGTAGGCTTGTTCGGTGTTGTTTTCTTGAGCGAATAGGGCAGCAGCTTTTTTTAACGTAGCGATCGCGCCGCGAAAATCTTGCCTTTGGGTTTTATGCAGCGCTTGCTGAAATAGCGCTTCGGCATCTTGAGGGTTAGAATTCTGGGCAATTTGCTCAAATTGAGGCAGATTGGTGGGTGCAGCATAGATAGGCTGAAGGATGCCAGCAAATCCTGCTAACAAACAAATTGATAAAGCACCAAGTCCTGCACTGTTTTTCTGCCTCATAGATTTCCATTCATTATTGCGGTAATCTCAGTTTGCCTTGACCCACCATTTGTATAACCACATTGCGGCAACCCGCACAGTCACAGCCTAATTTAGCGATCGCCAAGTCTCCCACGCGATCGCTGTACAAAAGCGTATTCTGCTCATTCGCTTGAGAAGTGGAAGGATCTACCGATCTTGTGATGACAATCGAGGTATCAGATGCGGGATCGATCTGGCTAGATAGTTGACCTGCATGAGCGGAAGAATTTCCAAGTAACATGAAGGTAAGAAACATGGGACTCGCGAGCAAAACTAAAGCAATTTTTTTCACAATCGTCACTGAAATCTTCACGCTCATAATAACCCAGACTTTAGAGATTCTCTAAGGGTTCCATGGAGTTAATAAAATTTGGAAATTCACGAATCACAGGCATTACTCTGCTTTATGAACCTACCTATAGACATAAGTTCCGCTTTACCAACATTTGCGATCGCTCTGCGCGAGGGCGTTGAGGCATCCCTCGTGGTCGGCATTGTGCTTGCCTATCTCAAAAAAGCCAACCGTTCCGAATTAAATGCCCAGGTCTACTGGGGAATCGCTACGGGCATTGCCGCTAGCTTTGGCTTAGGCATTTTATTTAATGTGGGGCTGCAAAGTTTTGGCATAGAGGACTCGCCTCTATTTAAGCAACTGTTTGAAGGCACGTTGAGTGTAGTCGCGATCGCCATGCTCAGTTGGATGCTGCTGTGGATGACCCAAAATGCCAAAACCTTGAAAGGTGAAATCGAAGGCGCAGTTAGCACAACCCTCTCTAGCACATCCTTAGGCAAGGGATCGCGATGGGGAATCTTTAGCCTGATTGCGATCGCAGTCTTGCGCGAAGGTATCGAGGTAGTTTTGTTTATCTTTGCCAAATTTCAATCAGGACTGATCCCGATCTCAGCAACAATTGCGGGCACAATCGGAGGTTTGGTCGTTGCCACCGCGATCGCCGTGGCGCTCTTCAAATTTGGCGTAAAGATCGATATCCGCACCTTCTTTCAGGTGATGGGAATGTTCTTGCTACTGATCGTGGCAGGGCTCGTGATTAGCGCCCTCGGTCATTTTGACAAGGCGGTGGATGCTTGGTCGCAACTACCTGCTGCTACCAACCTTTGTCTTTTCTCCGATCGCGCTGCTCAAATTCATTCCTGTATCCT
This sequence comes from Tumidithrix elongata BACA0141, assembly GCF_036349135.1. Classification (NCBI taxonomy): domain Bacteria; kingdom Bacillati; phylum Cyanobacteriota; class Cyanophyceae; order Pseudanabaenales; family Pseudanabaenaceae; genus Tumidithrix; species Tumidithrix elongata. The sequence goes on along the minus strand of NZ_JAZBJZ010000012.1, from coordinate 21,702 downwards.
CGGTCCCACCTTTTGGAATGCCAGCCAAGTTTTACCCGAGCGTCAGTTTCCTGGAGTTTTGCTCAAAGCCCTATTTGGCTATAAAGACAGGCTATATGTGGTTCAAGCGATCGCCTATCTTGGGTTTGTGAGCATTGCAGGCTCTCTCTATTGGAAAAGTTTAGGCAGTAAAACCCCTCCTAGTACTTCCATCAAAGAAAAGCAGGCAGAAATTAGCTCCGTCAAGCCATAACCTTGCCTCCGATAGACTAGCAGCCACTCAGCCAACCGAGGTCAGCGAGCGAAGTTGAATTGAGCTGAATTGAGTTAACGGCTTACGACATGAGGCTAGCGATCGCATTTTGCAACTCGGTCGCTAAAGCGATCGGATCGGCGGCAGGATCGGATGTATTCAAAGCGTTAGCAACTGCCTCTAACTGAGGACGCACGAGATCCATCACATCTTGCACGGGGCGGAGGATTTTCTCTTGGGTATTTACCTTTCCGAGCAATTCACCCGTCACAAGCATCTGTTCTTGCAACTGATCGAAAGCCTGTTGAATCTCTTGTTGCAGTTGTTGATGCTCGTGGGTCTGACGACTTAGTAGCTCTTGTTGTTGCTGCGTATAGCTCTTTACCGCCTCGATCTGGGTTTCCATCTTTTGAATTTCTTGTTCTTGTCGAGTCTTTTGCGTCTCAACTTGAACGAGTAAAGGCAGTAAACTTTGGATCGAACCCTCAGATTTTTGTCCGCTTTGCCGACGCTCAAGGATGGCTTTTTGTTGGGTCAGAATCGATTGTCTTTCTTGAATATTACGTCTTTGCCCAGCCAAGGCTTCTTCGAGGAGCTTGTACTGCTCTTCAGCAAATTCTTTGTTACTTTCTAGTTCAATGCGAGCAAATTGATCGGCTTTGGCAATTTGACTTTGAAAGTCAGCAATTTCTCCCTCTAAAGCCGCCAATTCATCTTCTTGAGCACCAAAGTAGCTCGACATTTTATCAAATTCAGCTTGCCAAGCATTGATAGAAGCTTCTAGCTCCTGAATGGGCATTTCCTCAAGCCGTCTTGCCTCATCGGGGTCGAGAATACCAATACTAGAGCCACCCAAAGATTCGACAATTTGGCTAGTTTGAGCAAAAAGTTCGCTCTGAGCTTCTAGCTGAACCCGCGCGATCGCCAAGTTATTTTCTTGCAGCTTTAAGATTCCCCTTTGGGCTTTTAGCTCAGCTTGAGCATCAGCCAAAGCTACTTGGGTCTGTTGCCATTGGTTTCTACGATTTTTTAAATCATCAGAGGCTTTAGCTAAGGCATTTTTTTGTTTTTCTGCGTCTTGCTTTTGGGTATCTAACTCTTGCCAAAATCCTGTCAAGATTTCCTGACGTTGATACATTACATTCAGAGAGGATGTAATTTTATCTTGGATATCGTGAGGGTTGACCAAACAAGTCATTAACTTAGTCACTAAGTCTCTTAGTTGTGCCGCTTGCTCGGTGTTGAGGGAAGCTGCTTGGGCATCAAGGCGTTGTTGCTCAGCTTCTAAACGTTGTCTCCACTTGTCAAACTCTTCGCGCTCTTTGCGAAGCTGTTCTTGTGCTTCCTCAACCTCTTGTTTTTTAAAATCTAGCTGCTCAAACTCTTGCTCTTTTACCTCTAGCTCAGTTTCGCGGCGGTGAAGCTCTTGACTCTGAAAGTTTAAAGACTGCTTCCACTGTTCGACTTCATCTTCACCAGCTTTATATTTTTCTTGGGCACGGGAAAAGGTCTGCAAAATTGACACAATGCGCTTTGATGCATCCTGTAAGCTTTGCAATTGGTTACTGGCAGAGATATCCGCAATGACGAGTTGCCCATCTTTTGCTTCTTTGGCTTGATTGGCATCTTGGATGGGGATGGTTTGCTCGTTGTTAATAGCTTGCCAGTTATTTTCACCAGCATTGCGTGCCAGCAGACGAACTACTGCTTTTCCTCCTACCCCAAAAGCTGCCGTTTGCTTTTGAACTTCTGCTAAGTACTGCACGCTACTTATTCTCCTATGTTTCCGATGGTAACTCTCAGACTGCCACTTAAACCGATCATGTTATAGCTGACTATCTAAATTAAAACATTATGAATAAGCCTTATATTAACCGCCATATTAATCTCCAGTCAGCGAAAATACAAACCAATTTGAATGGAATTTTATATTAACGAATCATAATGATAAATATTTTGCCAACGATCAAAATATCTGTTGCCTCATCGCTGCACATTTTGCGGATCGAGGGCATCGCGCAAACCATCTCCCAATAGGTTGAAAGACAAGACAGTCAAAACAATCAATACTGCAGGTGCCCAGATCAGCCAAGGCTGAAGCACAATGATCGAGGCATTGGTAGATAAGGATAGCATATTGCCCCATGATGGTGCAGGTGGTTGAATGCCCAGCCCCACGAGGCTTAACACAGCTTCAGCGCCAATAAAACTAGGAATTGATAATGTTGCCGAAATAATCAAGTAGGTGGCAGTTTGCGGCAATACATGACGCAGAATAATTCTGAGAGGACTCGCACCTGTAGCTTTGGCAGCGGTGATAAACTCTTGCTCCTTAATCGAGAGTACTTGACCGCGAATCACTCTGGCTAAACCGGCCCATGAGATAAAGGAGACGAGCACCACAATCAGCACAAATCTCTGCATATTGTCAATCTGCGGCGGCAAAACCGCCGCCAATGCCACCAACAAATAGATCGAGGGCACAGACATTAAAACCTCAGCCAAGCGCATCAAAACCGTATCGATTAGTCCGCCGAAATAGCCCGAAATCGCACCGACAATACTACCGACACTAAATGATATGGCAGTGCCAATAATGCCGATAAAAAGACTAAAACGTCCACCAAATAAAAGGCGGGTTAGCTGATCGCGACCTTGCTCATCTGTCCCCAGTAGGTTTAAACGCCCTGTACCACTCGTACTAAATAGATGTCCATTTTGAAACAAGAGGATTTTGGAGGGTTTGCTGAAATCTACCAGAAGAGAGCGATCGCCTGTTTCTAAATTCACGGTTCCCTGTGTGGTGGGATAAACATGAGGCCCGATAAACTCACCCTGTGGAGTTTGCCAATAAATCTGGGTTGGCGGCAGTAAAGCCGCATATTTGACGGACTCTTCTGCTTTGTAGGGCGTAATCAGGTCAGCAAAAATTACGGAGGTATAGAGCACAATCAACACGATCGCGCCAAATTTTGCTAATGGATTTGCTTTAAGCCTTTTCCACCAATTCATGAGTTTTTGTAGTAATTGAGCAGATAGGATTATGACAATCGAGTGAAATCTCAATTGAACCCTTACACAAAATATACGTATGGAATTTGTGTAGAGATTCAAATTAAACTTGGCTTTTCAAAACTAGACGCTAAGGATTAGCTTTTGAGGATTAGCCTTTAAGTGCTTTGGTGAAATTACGGCGATAATTACCATTCATAATGAAAAGCACGGGCCATAGTAGGGCTAGTCCGATACGATTTTGGGTAAAGTTGGTGCGATCGAAACCTGCTAAAAACTTCCAGATGCCAATGATATAGAGAATTCCAAGCGCAATTCCAAGTAAATTTAGCAGCATACGTGTTACTCCTGTTTCAGTGGGTTCAACAAATTTAGAAGTTATTCAAATTGAATTTACATCGCCAGCGATCGCAAACGATCTGCAATTTTAGCGAACTTAGAATTGTAGCGGTGTATTTCAGTCTGTCCTTGCAGCCAAGACAAGATGACTGCAAATCAAACGGATTTACTACTGACAACCTATCTAAAATCATATTCTACTTAACTTGCCCCTGTTGCTGAGCTGAGCTGTTTTTTAGTCCCAGTAAGTCAACATTAATAAATGGCAAGGGGGAGCCATCATAAATTAAGGGAAATTTACCATCCCATGCCTCTAAGGCTTTGTTCTTTAATACTTCAGGTGTAAGTGTAGATTGGATCAACGATTGGGCTTCGGCTCGACCTTTGGCGCGATTGACCTCAGCTTCAGCTTCGCGCTCTGCCTTTTGGGCAATATAAACAGCTCTTTGCGCCTCCTGCTCGGCAACCTGCTTTTGCTCGATCGCATCGGCAAACTCTCGGGTAAATTGCACATCTAGCAAGGACACCCCATCAAGGATGATGCCATAGACCTTGAGGCGATCGTCGAGATTGGCGTCAATTTCGGCTTTGAGTTCGGGGCGTTTGGTCAAAATTTCCTCGGCATTCTTTTTGGCAGCCGCCGCTTTAATAATTTCACCTACGGCAGGGTTAAGAATGCGATTGACCACTTGCACCTCATCGCCAATGCTTTGATACACCTTATTTACCTTGGCAGGATCGACATGCCAATTAACCGCAACATCTAGCTTCACCTCTTGCAAATCTTTAGAGCCTACCTGCGACAAGATATCTGTCTTTTGCACCCTCACACTTATTTGCCTGATTTCAGTCATGATCGGTACGCGCCAATGTAGCCCTTCATTGAGAATCTCGTCTTGGACTTGACCAAAGTTCATGATTACGCCTCTATAACCAGCCCCAACCACAACCAGAGGCCCTGCGGAGGCTAATAAAAAGATAAGGGCAACGACAAAACCAATTGCCACAATGAGATTTTGATTAAGCTGACTACGCATAGCAAGAGTGTTTGAGTTTTGAGCAACAAAGTAAGATTGAAAAAAATTGACATTTTCTTGTGTAAGAAGTTGCCAAGTTTGTTATTATAGTACTCTCCAGTTGGGCGGATGGCGGAACTGGTAGACGCACCAGACTCAAAATCTGGCGAAGAAATTCGTGAGAGTTCGACCCTCTCTCTGCCCATAAATTTCACCTATAGCGATCCCGCATGATGATCGATAGTTCTGATCACGTTTTTCCGACATGGCACCTCTAACAACCGATCTAGAATTATGGCAAGATTAAGATGCGATCAATCTCAAGCTGAAATAGATTCGGTTTGATCTTCCGTGGAGCAGCAATTTAAAACTTTTCAATCTGTTCGAGATGCTTACGAACTACTTCAAGATCTAGGTGCATCAGCTCCCTTAGTTCAGCATGTTAAATTAGTTGGAGAAGCGGCAGAGTCCCTTGAAATTACGGCAATGGAATGCTTTGCGATCGCAGATGGCTTAATTTGCGATCGCTGGGGTGCAAGGGATTCAGCTTCTCAATTTAGACAAATGGGTTTACCGCTCAGTTGAGAATTCCGTTCCATCGCAAAAAATCCTAACGTTATGACAAAGGTTCATTTGCGTAGAATTACGAAAGCTAAAGAGTTTGGCTTGAGAATAAGAAGATTGTCGTTACAAAAACTGCAACTGAGATCGCGAGGCGTGATATCGGTGTCATTGTGTTGAATAAGCACTCAGCTATCAACCTATGAAACTCGCATATATCATACCCGCAGCGATCGCCTTAACTGGATTTGCTGCCCATTATTCCTTTGCTCAGGCTAATTCTCAGACTAATCCTCAAGCAAGTAAATCATCCTATGTTATGGCTAGTTCTAATGCAGTAATCGAACCCACAGGCGATCGCCAAAATCAAGGGAAAGATCCCAACAAAGACGCTAAACCTCGTCCCACAGGGGGGCTATTCGTTCAGGTTAAAGATGGTAAGCAGCAGGTCTTTCCACTCAAACATACAGAGGTCAAAGCCAATGTGACTGGCAATGTGTCGCGGGTAGAGGTGACGCAGACCTTCCAAAATCCTTTCGATCGCCCCCTCGAAGCGATTTACGTATTTCCCCTGCCTGATGAGGCAGCCGTCGATGAGATGGAGATTAAGATTGGCGATCGCGTAATTAAAGGCAATATCAAAAAACGGGACGAAGCCAAAGCGATTTACGATCGAGCCCGCCAAGAGGGGCGTACCGCAGCTCTGCTCGATCAGGAACGGGATAATATTTTTACGCAGTCCCTCGCGAATATTAAACCGGGCGAGCAAATTGATGTCACGATTCGCTATACCGAAAGTCTCAAGTTTGAGAAGGGAAATTACGAATTTGTCTTCCCGATGGTGGTAGGCCCGCGCTATATCCCCGGTCAGCCCATTGGAAGCGGGAAAGATACGACACAAGTGCCCGATGCCTCGCGGATTACACCCCCCGTTCTAACCCCAGGCACGCGTTCGGGTCATGATATTAATGTCACGGTTAATCTAGATGCTGGCGTACCGATTCAAGATATTCGTTCTACTTCTCACAAACTGAATATGCGTCGAACGGGCGATCGCATCGAACTGAAACTTGCCCCCGAAGATACTATTCCCAATAAGGATTTGATCGTGCGGTATCAGGTGGCGAGCGAACAGGCTCAGTCCACAGTCCTTTCGACGAGTAACGACCAAGGCGGACATTTTGCTACCTATCTGATCCCTGCGATCGACTATCGCACCAACGAGATTGTACCGAAGGATGTGGTGTTTCTAATGGATACATCGGGTTCGCAATCGGGCGATCCGTTGCTGAAGTCACAGGAACTCATGCGTCGGTTTATCAATGGCTTAAATCCCGATGACACCTTCACAATTATTGACTTTGCCACCACAACCAAACAACTGTCTTCCTATCCGCTCAAGAATACAGCGGCAAATCGTCAGAAAGCGATCGCTTACATCGATAAGCTTGATGCGGAAGGCGGCACTGAACTAATGAATGGCATCAATGCTGTGATGAATTTCCCCTCACCATCGGACGGTCGCGTGCGCAGCATTGTGCTAATTACGGATGGCTATATTGGTAATGATAATGAAGTAATCGCCGCAGTGCAAAAACGCTTGAAACCGGGAAATCGCCTCTATAGTTTTGGCGTGGGTAGTTCGGTCAATCGCTTTTTACTAAATCGCTTGGCTGAGGTGGGAAGGGGGACAGCCCAAGTGGTGCGCCAAGATGAGCCTACTCAAGCCGTTGCCGAGAAATTCTTTCAGCAGATCAACAATCCCGTGCTGACAAACATTCAAGTCAAGTGGGAAGGCAGCGGTGTTGCCCCAGAAATCTATCCCAGTGCAGCTCCTGACCTCTTCGCAAATCAACCCTTGGTACTCTATGGACGCAAGCAAGATACGACCAGTGGCATCTTGCGAATTACAGGTACGGCGGCAGGTGGCAAGCGCTATGAGAAGACGATTAGCGTTAATTTCCCCACGGGAAGCGATTCCTTGCAGGATGCGTCCCGCCGTGGCAATAGTGGCATCGCTCAACTCTGGGGACGGGCAAGGATTAAAGACTTGATGAATCAGATGTTTGGCAATGAAGTCAAATCTTTGGTGGATGCGGTAACGAATACGGCGTTGAGCTATCACTTAATGTCTCAATATACTTCTTTCGTGGCAGTCAGCGAAGAGGTGCGGGTCAATCCTGATGGGGGCAGCGAAAGGGTACAGGTTCCTGTGGAAATCCCTCAAGGGGTCAGCTATGATGGTATTTTTGGCATGGACAAAGATAGCGCTCAAGTACCTGCCACGGTGATGCCTTTGTCACCCCCTGCCCCCTATCCAGCCCAAACTGGAAGAGCGCAGCCCAGTCTCAATACGACTCCCATGAGAGAGGAAGCCAAAGTTGATGCTGCAGATCTTACAACCCAAAAACCTGCATCTGAGACTCAGTATAATTTTCAGCCTAATCCACGCATTCAAGTTGTGAGTGTGACGGGAGCTTCGGGTGTCTCTAGTGCGAGTTTGGAACAAGCGATCGCACAGCATTTGCGAACCTTGAGCCTACCCAGTGGTAGCGGTACGATCGTGTTGGAGTTCCCAGTTATCAACGGTCGTGTGGGAAAAATTATCCTAGACGATACAGCTTCGACCCTGACTGATGTGACCTTGGTGGAATTGATTAAGCGATCGCTCTTAACTTGGTCTGTTCCCGTCGCTGCTCAGGGTACGATTCGCCTCACCTTGCAGATTAATTAACGTCAGTTCAGGATAAGAAAACCTGAAACGTTATACAATCCCAAGGATCCCCCCTAGCCCCCCTTGAAAAAGAGGAGAACTTACTTTTCCCCCTTTTGTAAGGGGGATGCCCGATAGGGCAGGGGGATCAAACCCCTCGGTTCCAGCAAGTCGGCTTTCTTTATTCCGAAATCGTTAAGTGGAAACGATACATTCCACTCGATCCCCCCCAGCCCCCGTACCCTTCGGGAAGTCGCTTCGCGGCTAGGAAAAAAGGGGGGAGAATCAATTCTTCCTGCTTTTCAAGAAGAATTAAGGGGGAGCGAAACCTTGAAACTAAGACAGATAGATTTTTCTAGAACGTAAACACTGTGCGGAGCGTTCCTACAGTAATCGTGCTATTGGCACTGTTATTGTTAGGGTTAAAGATAAACTGCAAATCGGGCGTAATCCGAATGTTGTCGGAGATGGGGAAGTTGTAGAACAGTTCCACATTGGTTTGCGTGCTGTTACCCACAGTACTCGCAATAAAAGGCTGTCCGATCGCGATCGCTGCCACGGCATTTTCTTTAAACAGGTTGGGGAAGGCAAAACCCGCCGACCAAGTTTGCGGACTGATGCTCGTACCTGTAAACCCAGCATTGATATAGGTAGGCAGGGCTGTGGAAATCAAAGCGCTACGGCTACTGATGCTACCAAAGCCATAACGACCAAACACAGCAAAGTTCTTAGCGATCGCCCATTCCGCATTGACACCGCCTGCATCGAGGTCGAGGTTATTCAGAGAGGCTCTGGTATATTGCAAGCGCAGGGCAAATGGGCCTGGATTGCAATCATCTTTGTCGCATACTTTTGGGGCAAATTCCAACTCTGCGGTGAGCTGGTTGCGATCGCCAAACAAGCCGCGATTAATGCCAGTAGCTGGATCGGTTGTCGGAGATGCTGCATCGGCAGCCACATAGCCCGCACGGAGAGTAAAGGCACTCTTACCAATATTCCAGCTAAACGCAGCACCTGCACCGTCATTGACAGGCATAATCAGGGGATTGTTGATAAATAGACGCGTTGAGAAGTCTAAGGCTTCATTATTCGCAAAGCTATTGGTATCGAGGGTTTCATTGAGCGACATCGCCGCGCCAACTATGACTGTGGCATCTTTACCCAAGGGGAAGGAATAGCGCAATTTATCTAAAACGAAGCCTGTTCCAGCCGCGTTGTAGTCAAAAATGGAACTACTTTGGAACCCAATAAATCCTGTATTGAATGCACCCGAATCTAAGAGAGAACCTGCATTCCCGCCATTATTCCCTGCTTGCAAACGGGTGTAGAGTAGATCTTCACCCGTAAAACTAGTATTAAAGTTCAATCTCACCCGCGTAATTACATTTACGTTCGTTTTGCCAGGTTGGCCGCTATTGGGTGGTAAGGTCGGATTGTCGTTGGGTAAAAAGAGCGTATTTGTCCCTGAGGTCGCACCACTGACAGAGACGATAACCTGCCCGTCTAGTTTGGTTGTGGTTGAGAACTGTTGGGCTTCCAGTTTGGCAGTTTTGGCTTCGAGAGCATCGACGCGACCGCGTAGGGTAGCTAATTCTGCGGCAAATTCTTCTTGGAGTTTCTGTAAGGCAGCTAGGTCTTCTTTACTAACTTTGTCAGCTAAACCCGTCGAAATAATTTCATTGATCTTGTCGAGGCAGGCATTTAAACCTGCGGCAAACTCATAGCGGCTCAAGGCTCTTTGTCCGCGATAGGTGCGATCGGGATAGCCTGCAATACAGCCATAGCGTTCGACTAGTGACTGCAAAGCTGTAAATGCCCAATCGGTTGGTCTGACATCCGATAGTTGCGACACAGAAGTGACATTCTGAGCGGTGGTATCGTTTTTGCCTGATAGCCGATTGTATTCTTGGCTGTACTTCTGTATTTCTGATGAGAATACAGGAGTCGTGGCAGGGTTTTGGGTATTCGCTGGGACTGTTTCTGCTATGGACTCAAAGGCAATGCCAGTACTCGCTAAACTGAGGATGCTGCCCAGTACCCCAATCAGAGCCAGATTTTTTGATAAACGATCGCAATTCATAGATTCCTCACACGAAAAATACAAGATTTAACTTTGACCATTCTCGATCGAGAACGATCGAGCTGTTTTTGAATTCCACACCTAGCGCGGTTTTTCTTTCAAAAAGGAGCATCATAGCTTTTTTTTGAAAATAGTAGCACCTGAACAAACATGTCCTTTCACAAAGAGCGATCGCAATGGAAGAGAAGGCTTTTGCTTGAGGTTTTATTCTTCGATCGGCAGTATGCTTGTGTCAAAAGACACGCTGTCAAACTCGACTAGCGCAACAGCTAAGCATTCTAGGATTCCGAGCGATAGAATTGGTTGATGAATGTCGCAGTAAGTATAAAATAGCCGCTATCATACAAAACCCAGCCCTGTTTGGCAAACTCAATGAGCGAACGAGTTATGGTTACTCGCGTCGTACTGATGATTTCCGCAATTTGCTGGTGTGTTAGCTTTATATCGATCAGCTTGCCACATTGAATCTCTCGACCAAATTTTTCCGCAAGCCAAATCAAAAAAAGTTTTAAGCGATCGCTAATTGGATGCCAATGCAAAATGCTTAAAAGCTCTTCAGTAAGCTGAACGTGATGAAAAATTGCATCAAGTGCCTGATACCAAAGCCCTGAGGGCAGAAAGTCAACCTTCACATGGGTCAGACATTCCATCTCATAGGGGCTCACATGGGATAGCGGTTCGCCGATCGCATCGCCGATCCCCCAAAGTCCGAGCGTAGCTTTTGTGCCTTCAACAGACCATGTGGTCGTGCGTACAACTCCTTGACGAATCTGCCAGAGAATTCCTACTTGACAAGGGATAATCTCGCCTTTTTGAAATTCTTGCTGCATCAAGTGCAGTGGTAGCGAAGGGGAAGGACGTATTTCCCTTTGCGGCGAGCTACCTGAATACCCTAGTTCTATGCTAGAGAATTCACCATCATTCACGAATTCAAACATATTTCAGCCTTCCTAAAGAATGACAATTTATGTAAAGAAGGGCAACCACGGGGGGATTGCCCCTACAGCAATTTATTTGGGGGTTTATAGGGGTAGCGGACGTTGTGTGCCTACCCGATACGTTGGTTCTACATAAAGTCAGACCAACTAAAATCTCGCAACATTTTTTTGATTTCTAGGGTATGAAGCTCTTCCTGCCCAATCATGTTGCGGGCAAACTCCTCTAGGTAAACACTGCGATCGTCCACCACGTCCAAAAGCTTCTTATAGAGTTCAAGCGCTTTCTTTTCATGACTGAGGCTCTCCGCTAGGATATCTTGAACGGTGTGCTTGTCAGTTTCTTCAATGGTGGCAATCTTTAAACTAGGATGACCATCCAGTCCAGTCAAAATTTCACCCGCTTGCTGGGCGTGCAGTAAGGATTCACTCGCCTGTGCTTTAAAGAAAGCAACAATGGGAATGCGATTTGCGCCTGTAACCATTAAGGAGTAATGGGTATAGCGAACGACTCCTGCCAGCTCAAATTCCATAATGGTGTTGAGCAGGTCAATCGCAGCTTGGGTATCAAGTTCTTTCATGTTTTTGGGGGTTATAGAGAATGCAGGAATTGCAAAAGTGCGGCGCGATCGCTTGCAGGCATTGCCCGAAACGATTCTTTAGACTTTTCTGCCTCGCCACCATGCCAAAGAATGGCTTCTTCAAGGGTACGAGCGCGACCGTCATGCAGAAAGCCAGAATAGGGAAGTACGGTATGGGTTAAGCCGATCGCCCACAGGGGAGCGGTGCGCCATTCGGTTCCAGAGGCAAGAAAATCGGGTCGGTTGTCCGCCAGACCTGCACCCATGTCGTGCAACAGCAAATCCGTATAGGGATGGATAGTCTGATTGGCAACCGCCGCCAGCTCATGTTTGCCCGTGCGTAGGGTTTGAATGTGACAACTGGAACAGTTTGCCTGATGAAACAAGCGATCGCCTGTTTTGACCGTGGGATCGTTCAGCATCGCCGCTGGACGCGCTGGAACCGTCAGGCTTTGGGTATAGAAGGTTGCCGAAATCAACTTCTCATTCGTAATATCGCTGGTCTTTCCATCGGGTTCGGGAAAGACAGGATTGGTCACGCCCATGTCATTGAAATAAGCCGCTGCCGATTGCTGGCGTAGGTTGGGCTGATTGGCTTTTAACCCAAATCTCCCTAGAGAAGTGGCTTTTTTCTCCACATCCCAAACCATATTCGCTTTCCCAGAAATGCCATCGCCATTTTTGTCCTCGGGATCGGCTAAAGCCAAAATAGTTTTATCTTCTAAGGCTTCTAGCAAGCCCAAGCCAATCACAGGTGGGGGTTGCCGCAAAGAAGTCATGACTTCAGGCGGAAGGGATCTGCCATCGGGAAGTTGGATTGTGGTAATGGGCGATTGTAATTTGTACGCTGTGCCATCCCCATACTTTCCTTCGGTTTCTTGCCACTTTACGGTAACGCTGGCATTCGGTGTATAGCCATAGATGGCATGGTCGCGAATTTGCGTCCCGATATTCGGAACGGGAACCGATCCGCCAGGGACTTCTGGTTGACCTTGGGGAAGACTCACCCGCACTAATAACTGAGACTTAAGCGATGTCGCCGAACCTATGACGGGCATTCCTCGACCATTTTGGAGATGGCAGCCATTGCAGGAAGTATTGTTAAATAAAGGCCCCAGCCCCGGATTTACATCGGCAGGTGCGCTCACAAAGACATCGTTAAAGGTGGCATTGGCTTCTGCATGCTTATCCTTTTCCAATTCCGTGAGATTTGCTGCGGGATTGTCAAAGGCGCGGGAAGTACGATTTACAATCGAAGTCTGACCGCCAGAGAGTGGGTCGTCATTCAACTGTGGCGACTTTTGAGCGTCGAGCCATGTCTGAATGCCAATCGCGATCGCGGCGGATATGACCAGTACGAGGAGAGACTTGACAACTGGATGACGCAGCCATCTTGGCAACAGTCTCTGGGAAGGGGAATAGGCTTGCATAGGATTCCTGAACTATTGCACGATTAGAGGTTTAACTTCCTTCTCAAAAGTCTCTTTGACTGTGGTTACAGCCGCGATCGCTTGTTTAATCTTGTCCGCCGCACTGGCATCGGCAATCGCTGTTTGGAAAGGTGTGGGAATTTCATCGATCGCCGCGATCGCCAACTTAATTTCTCGTTCTACTCTTGCATCCAGATCGGGCTTGACCTTTGCTACGAAAGCGCTTATCCCCGATTTTCCTAAGGTATGATTCTCTGTAGCGCCAAAATAGACGTTCTTAACGCAGTTGAGATTGCTTCTAAAGTCATTGAGTGGGTTGGCAATGGCATATTGCGATTCGATCGCTTTGGCATCTTTCTTGGTAAAGGGTTCGCCAATCTTTTTCTCGGCAACCTCAGTAGTGCTATCGATAATCCCTTCCACCATCTCCTGAGCAGCATCGGGTAAGGAAGGATAGACTGGGTTATTCCCAGCCGTAGCAAAGGAATCGCGATAGGCGGCTCGACCATCGATGCCCTGCGTCCAAGCGGTAAGCAGCTTATTCGCATCGGCATCCAGTACGACCGTTGCGGCTTTTAGATAATCAAATTCGCGTGGGGTAAAGTCAGCGATCGCCTTTTTACCTTCCGATCCAAATAAGAGGAATTCAATGGTATGAAATCCCTTTTGACTTTCCTGTAAATTTTGGACGACTTCAGGCGTAATCCGATCGCCGCTCTTTAAAATCCTCTCAACATCAGACTTGTCGAGCGGCCAAGTATCGATCGCGGCATCTAAGCCATAGGATTTTGCTGGCCCAATCGTAAAAGATTCGCCTTGTTCCCAAGGTACACGCGCTGCCATCCAAGCATCTTGAGCCGCCTTGAGGGTTTGCTCGTTGGGGTTTGTCGCGAAAGCTTCAATAGCAGTCCTTAGGTCTTTGGTTTTACTCGCGAACGTTTGATAGGTCGGAATCACGACACGATCGGCAAAATCCACCACCACTTGCCGATCGCTAAACTTGGCTGGGGCAATTACGGCAGAGGCATTGGCGATTTTGGGAACCGTAGGAGCGATGGAAGTTGTGGCGTTAGGTTGGCTGCAAGCGATCGTCAGGAAAGAAGTGACAAGCGCAATACTGGCAATTTTTTTGGCAATTTTTTTGAGGTTAAATCGAAATCGTTTCATAAGTTCGAGGGGGAAATAAAGGAAAGTTCAAAAGAGAATGGGCAACGAAAACTTAAAAGTGGGTTTGTTGGGAATCTTGAAACGAATTTTGGGTAAACGAAACCCTGACTAGCTAAAAGCTAACCGAAAATCTTTCTTTGGGTTTTTAAGGAATTTCTTATATGGCTGATATATAGAAGCTTGGAATCGTAATATCAGCGATGCATTACGCATCCTACAAAACTAGATTTGGGGATTGCCTTTTCATAAATTCATTTCATCCCAAATTTACCGCAAATGAGAGGGCAACCACGGGGGGATTGCCCCTACATGTCTTTCTGTATATGCCATGCCCCCTTTATGCAATCGGGGTTGACTTTCTAAAGCTAAATAATGGTTTGCCTGAGAGAGAACGGAAGTAGAGCGTTCCCACGGAAATCAAGAAGATCGCATAGGACACCAATTGCGTGGCGTAAAGCCTATCTGTGTAACCAAATAGCGTAGAGAAAATAATTCCTGGAAGCTTGTCTTGAGGCAGGAAGCCTGAAGTGTCGGCAACGAGTGGGCCTAGTGAGAACCAACCGATCGCTTTCTGAGGAGGATCGAGAAATTCGTAGCTTCCCGTTACAGGATTGAGAACCTTATCGACTGTGTTCGCCAAATCAAAGGCAGCTAGAGAGGTGATTACTAAGCCAGAGACAATCAATAACAGAAAGATACCTAAAATCTTAAAGAAGGCGCGAATATTTAGCTTCACCCCAAACTTAAAGATAGCCAAACCCACGCCCATAGAAGCAAGAAGACCCAACACGCAGCCGATCGCAGGTGCATACTGAGCTAAACCAACTTGGGCGCGATCTGGCGAGAAAGTTCCAGCGATAAAGAGAACGGTTTCGGCACCTTCCCGCAGCACTGCCACGAAAACTAGGGTTAGCAACGCCCATCCAGCCTGTTTTTCATTCGCAGACTGGCGTCCTAGAGCATTTTCAATGCTGGCTTGTACTTGATGCCGTAGGGTTTTCGCCTGTTGGGTCATCCAGACCAGCATCCAGCTCAGCATCACGATCGCTGCCACAGAAAAAATGCCTTTGGTGAGGTAATAGAGCGTGCCGCTAAAGCCACCAACGAGCTTTTGGGCAATGCCACCCATAACGCTACTGGCAAATAGTCCTGCGGCTACTCCGAGAAACACCCACTTATTTAAATAGGACTGTTTTGCCTTACTTAAATAAGCTAGAACGATTCCCACCACCAAGGTTGCTTCTGTTCCTTCCCGCAATGTGATTAGAAAGGTAGGAAGTGCGCTGCTAAAGTCCATGATTGCTACCTATTATTTCTCTTCAAAGGTGATTAAGTTCTCAATCAGCTTGAGTTCGTCCTCAGAAATTGCTTTCTTACTGACCAATTCTTTTGCGTCTTTATAGGGTCTTGCCCCCTGAATCCGCTCTGAAAGGGAAGGCTTGGTTCCGGGTAATTCTAATTTGTCTAACTCAGCGATCGGGGCTGTATTGACATTGATTTTTTTGCTGTTGGCTTTACTATTCGCCGCTGTGGTAGCAGCAGGGCTGGGTGTCGCCGCCACATCGCCCACAGTGATTAGATTCTCAATCAGCTTCAGTTCTTCTTCGGAAATTGCTTTCTTGCTTACCAGATCCTTAGCGTCTTTATAAGGTCGCGCACCTTGAATCCGCTCTGATAATGAGGGCTTGGTTCCGGGTAATTCTAATTTGTCTAACTCAGCGATCGGGGCTGTGTTGACATTGATTTTATTGCCCTGAGCAGGCTTAGATGGTTCGGTCTTAGGTGCTGCTGAACTGGAAACTGTAGCACTAGGAGCTGTGCTAGAGGAAACCGAGGAGGTGGAACTATCACTACAGCCGCTGACTATTGCCAGACAAGCAAACACCCCAAGTAAAGAGAGACGAGAAAGTTTTAACTGAGTCACCACGTAAACGATCCTAAACAATAACTACATAAGACTGCACTTAAATTCAGAGATACACCGAAGTTAAAGCCTTAACTTGCGTATCAACGAGGCCATCACCTAGTCAAAAAATTGTGTGTTGCGTTAAAAGTACCCAACTGCACCAAATCTTTGTCTAAGTATCTAGATAGATCCTAGATAAGTCCGAAATAGGACTAATGCTAGTAATTCCTACTAGGCTTTGTGTTTTCACTCTAGTATAAATGACTATAATTTGCAATAAGGAATCAAAAAATATTTTAGACAGGAGGGCTGGGTTAGAGATTTTCTAGTTGTTTCAGCCTCTCGTTATGGCGCACCTTTATTGTTTTTGAAGGTGATGTGGGCTTCGATAGCAGGCAAGATGCCTGCGCTACAAATTAATTAAAACTCATTGCAGGAATTCTGATTTATTCAATCCGCAAGCCTAAGTTGTCAAGATCGCCAGATCTATAAGCATTTTCAAGAAAACTCTTTAGGAGTTAGTCGCAACTACTTACCCTCTTATGGTTATAGGATGTGAAAATAAGATCTCAAATAATTGCTAGTACTTCTTAGTTAGGGAAGCGATCGCGTAAATCTCGATCGCATCCCGAGCAAACTATGGTTCGATATAAAATAAACCTAAAACACAAGGGCAAATTCGTTCTAGATTCTAAAATATGCATAAAATTCCCGTCACCGTCATCACAGGCTTTTTAGGAGCTGGAAAGACAACCCTCGTCCGCAACCTATTGCAAAATAATCAAGGTCGGCGCATTGCCGTGGTTGTCAACGAATTTGGTGAAGTCGGTATAGATGCGGAACTTTTGCGATCGTGCCAAGTTTGCGATGATGAAACCGAAAATACTGCAACGCTCGACACAAACATTATCGAACTAACCAACGGTTGTCTCTGCTGCACCGTGCAAGAGGAATTTTTGCCCACGATGCAGGAATTGCTCAAACGCAGCGATCGCCTCGACTGCATCCTGATTGAAACATCGGGTCTAGCCCTGCCCAAGCCGCTCGTCCAAGCCTTTCGCTGGCCGACAATCCGTACAGGGGCAACGGTTGACGGTGTGATTACTGTGGTCGATTGCGAAGCCGTAGCCAACGGACAATTTGCCAGCGATCTAGATGCCTTAGAAGCCCAACGCCAAGCCGACCCAAATCTAGAGCATGAAACTCCGATCGAAGAGCTATTTGAAGATCAACTCGCCTGTGCCGATCTAGTCTTGCTAACCAAATGCGATCGCGTCGATGCTGCCACCCAAACCAGAGTAGAAACCTGGTTGCACAAGGAACTGCCCAGCCATGTCAAAATTATTCCCTGTAAGGATGGGGCGATTAGTGCGGATGTTTTGCTCGGCTTTAATGCTGCCGTAGAAGATAACCTAGAGAGCCGTCCTAGCCATCACGACACCGAAGAAGAGCATGAGCATGATGATGGCATTACCTCTGTGTGTATCTCAGCCGATCGCGCCTTTGAGGCAACTGCACTTGTCGCCAAATTAGAGAAGTTAGTCCAAGAGCAGGAAATCTATCGCATTAAAGGATTTGTGGAAGTTCCCAATAAGCCCATGCGTCTTGTTTTGCAAGGAGTTGGCGCCAGATTCGAGCATTTTTACGATCGCCCTTGGCAAGTCTCTGAGCCGCGCCAAACCCGTCTGGTGTTTATTGGTAAAGACTTAGATCGAGGGGCGATCGAAGCTGCCATTCATTAACCCAAATCTGCTATCTTGACTGCATAGCGCGTAATTAAACTAGCCCCCAATGAGTGAAGGAAAATACAGAGCCCTTTGGTTAGAAGGTGAAAGTCTGATCGTGATCGACCAAACCAAGCTGCCATTTAGCTACGAAACCAAACGTCTCACCACCAGCACGGATGCCGTCCATGCAATTAAAGATATGACCGTGCGCGGCGCAGGCGTCATTGGTAGTGTGGCTGCATTTGGGGTCTATCTTGCCGCTTTGGAATGTCAGGGTAATCTGGAGAAAATCGAGATCTTAGCGCAAAGGATTCGCTCAGCCCGCCCTACGGCTGTGAATTTGATGTGGGCGGTCGATCGCATGCTCAAGGTTTTAGAATCCGCGAATTCTCCGCAAGAAATTATTGCGACGGCACACCAAGAAGCGATCGCAATTTCTGATGAGGATGCGTTGGGTTCGCAAAAAATCGGTGAATTTGGTTGCGATGTCATTGCGAAAATAGCTGAGCAGAAGGGCGGAAAAACGGTGAATATTCTCACCCATTGCAATGCGGGTTGGCTGGCGATCGTCGATCGCGGCTCTGCCCTTGCCCCCATGTACGAAGCACGCGATCGCGGCATTGATATTCATGTTTGGGTAGATGAAACCCGCCCCCGCAATCAGGGTGCAAATTTGACGGCTTGGGAACTAGGTCAATCCCAAATCCCCCATACGCTCATTGCCGACAATACGGGTGGATTGCTCATGCAGTACGGCAAAGTCGATCTCTGCATTGTGGGAACCGATCGCGTCACCCGTAGCGGCGATGTCGCCAATAAAATTGGAACCTATCTTAAAGCCCTTGCCGCCTATGACAATCAAGTTCCATTCTACGTGGCGTTGCCGAGTTCTACCTTCGACATGCAGGTTTCCGATGGTGTCAAAGAAATTGAAATCGAAACGCGCAGCGCTGACGAAGTTCTCTATATGCAAGGACTCTTGGCAAGTGGAGACATCGGACAGGTGAGAGTTGCCCCCATAGAAACCCCCGCACTCAACTACGGGTTTGATGTCACGCCAGCGCGACTGGTTACAGGGTTGATTACGGAACGGGGCATTTGTGCCGCAAATGAAGCCGCGATCTCATCCATGTTTCCCGATCTCTTATCATAAGGTCAATGCGGGGAATACATTAGGGGCAAGAGCAACGGATTAGGTTGAATAAACGCAAAAATACAAACTTGCGTTTATTTACTATGAAGCATGGGTTAAACTAAAAAACATAAACTTGCGTTTTATAGGTTTGCTCATGGCAAGAATTAGAGTGCCACCATCGATGGCAAGTTTGCTCGATCGGGTTAATTCTCAAGATTTTTTGCCATTATTGGGTAAGTATGTTGCCACCGATCGCAAAGGAAGATATCTCCATTGGAATGAGTTTAAATGGAGAGTCGAATCAGGCGATCGGGAGGAAGTTGCATGGCTAGCTACTAAAATTGCCCGAAATTCAATTCGTCAAAATCTGCCTCTTAAAGCAGAAACAGAGCGTTACTTTAGTTTTTGCGTTCCTAACTCACTGGCAGCGCTATTACATCGCATCGATCGGATGACAGGTGGAGGTGATGCGATCGGAGATAAAACATTTACCTCACCTAGAGAGAATCATCGGTACTTGGTGCAAAACCTGATGATGGAAGAAGCTATCACTTCCTCTCAACTTGAAGGGGCTTCAACAACTCGGAAGGTCGCAAAGAAGATGCTAGAAAGCAATCTTCAGCCCCAGAACAAATCTGAACAGATGATTTTTAATAACTTTCTGCTGATGAAAGAAGTACTCAAGAGGAAGGATGAGGCGCTTTCAGTGGATATGCTTCTCGATCTGCATAAAATTGCCACATACAATGCGATCGAAAACCAAGCAACACCAGGGGCACTTAGACAAGACAACACTATTTTTATTTCCGATTTATATAACGAGAATCCCTTCTATCCTCCAAGTGTAGAAACATTGGAAGATCGGCTAAACGAGTTATGCTCCTTTGCAAATGCATCGCACGACGAACAGGACTCCCATAATTTTATCCATCCAATTGTTAAAGCAATTATTTTACACTTTATGATTGGATATATTCATCCCTTTGGTGATGGTAATGGTAGAACTGCCAGAGCAATTTTCTACTGGTGTATGCTCAAATCTGGTTACTGGCTCTTTGAATATGTTTCAATTAGTAAGTGGATTCAAGAGAAAAGGAATGAGTACGACACCGCGTTTATTTACACAGAAACAGATGAGTTTGATATTACTTATTTTATCTACAACCAAGCTGAGACTATCGTTAAGGCAGTGGTGGATTTACATGATTACATCGATCGCAGGAAAAAAGAATTTTATGAGTTCATGGAATGGATCGAAAGTAGTCCTATCGCTAAGACATTAAAAAGAGAACATTTGGAAATTTTAAAACAGGCAGTAAAAGAGCCAGGGAGAGAATTTACATCAAAGCAAGTATCGTTAGATTTGGGGGTAACAGAAAACAGTGCCCGAAGCTATCTGAATAAACTCGTAGATCGAGAACTATTAGTATCTGCTAAAAGTAAAAATGGAAAAACGATCCGCTATCTAGCTCCAGCTAGCTTAAAAGATCGGCTTAAAGCCTAGTATTCATTAAGGACAAGCGTTAGACATTCAAAACAGGTGGTTCAAAGTCAAAGGGAAGTTCGTGATTAATTGCTTGGATTTGGCGAACTTCGTAGGAATTTACCTCATGGATATGGGAAACCAAGATTTGTTTGAGACGGTTGGGATAAAAGCGATGCAAACTATAGTTGGGAATTGCAGGAAAGCCGCGTCGCTTTTTATGCTGTCCACCTGCCCCCGGATCGAAGCTACGAATGCCTTGGGCGATCGCCCATTCAATCGGCGTATAGTAGCAGGCATCAAAATGTAAAGAATCCACCTCCTGTACGCTGCCCCAATAACGACCGTAGAGTTGCTCCCCCTTGCGAATGCAAAAAGACATGCCAATCGGTTTGTGATGGCTATCTGTTTCACCTGCGATCGCCTCTGCTGCCACGCCAGCGACAAAGACTAAGCGATCGCGAAAGCAATGCTGCAAAGATTCAAAAAACTTGCGATTGAGGTACTTGCTCCCACCCCAAAACTTGTCACAGGTATCGCTGTAGAGTTCGTACATAAAGCCATAAAAAAAGTGGGGAATTTCTTCGCCCGTATAAACGCGCATTTTTAAGCCTGCATTTTCGACGGCTTTGCGTTCGCGTTTGATGTTCCGCCTTTGATTTGCATTAAAGTTCTTTAAATAATCATCGAAACTGGAGAAGTTCTGATTTTCCCAGATATAGCTGTGGTGCATCCATGCCGTAAAGCCGCGCTTCTCTAACTCAGACCGCCAGTCAGGATCGACAAACAGAAAATGACAGCCAGAGATTTGGGCGCGATCGCAGAAGCGATCGATCTCCGTCAGAATCAAATCGATAATTTTATTCTGCTCCAATACCTCAGGGGCAAACAGAAATCGATACCCAGCAGCGGGGGTAAAGGGAGCCATGCCCAAGAGTTTAGGATAGTAGTTAATTCCCAAGCGGTATGACAAATCAGCCCATTGGTGATCGAACACAAACTCCCCATAACTATGCCCCTTGAGATAAAGCGGCGCGATCGCCACAAGTTGATTGCCTTGCCAAACTAATAGATGGTTGGGTAACCAGCCTTCTTTAGGCGTCGAACAGCCTGATGTCTCTAGGCTTGCCAACCATTCCCACTCAAAAAAAGGTGTTTTTAAAGGTTTTGCTAAGGCATTCCAAGTCTCAGGCTTTACTTTGTGAACGCTGTCAATCCAAGTAGTGGTATAGGGTTGCGAACTTTTGAGCATGGTCAGAGGTGAATAGGTTGCTTGCTTAACACTCCTTAATCTTAGCCTGCGATCGTGGCTTCAGGTGTATAACGCACGCCTAAGAGCGTGTTTGAGAAGTTTAGGGTAGAAAAAAAGCCCCCAAAGTTATAGG
>NZ_JAZBJZ010000011.1:0-72557 GCF_036349135.1 Tumidithrix elongata BACA0141 | reverse complement strand
TTTTCCTCAAATCCCTTCCTACTCTTGTTTGTATTTTTAGAGATGCCCTTTAGTTTATACCTAGGATTTCGTGGTTTTGGCAAAGCATTTGGGGAGTATAGTCACCCGTCTCAAGACGATCTCTTGTTAGATCGACTGACGGAAATATTCTCCTTCCCATTGGGCTGGCTGAGCAAATTTTTTGTGTCTTGGGCTAAGCCTTGGAATGATATTCTAATATTGCTATCATTTCCTCTGAATAGCCTACTTTGGGGAATCTCTCTATATTTTTTAGTGACACGAATTTGGAAATGGGTTAAAACTAATACAGGCAAAAATAGAAGTTGAGAAATTCTCAATTTTTGTGGGATGTATGAGGCGATCGCCATAAGACATCAATCGTTAATCATGCGCTATGCCAACTGCTGCAACAGTATCCAGACTTAAGTCTAGATTTTAGCTTTTCTGCTGCAATTGTGTCAGTAACCATGCTGTGACCTGACCTTGATCTTGTTGTCGCGACATGCGCAACGTCTCCGCCAAAAGCGAAATTTCTAAATCTGCAATTACTTGCGATCGCTCGATTCTGTAACTCCCTTTACCACTTTCAGTCTCAGCGATTGCAAAAGCTAAAATCTCCGCATTACGAACGTCGATTACCCAATATTCCTTTACACCCAAATCTTCATAGATTAATCGCTTTTTACCGACATCATCCGCCCAAGAGCTATTCGCAATCTCGATCGCTAAATCTGGAGCAGGGTAAATATCCAAATCGACCACACCCGTTCCCCAAGGGATTAACTGTGCGCGATCGCCAACATAATAAGAAATATCAGGTTGTACTTCAGCCGTATCAACCTTGCGATAAGAACAATTATCTTTCCCATTCAGGACTAAACCTTTAACCGCAACAAATAAACCAATGGCTATCAAAAGTAATGCATGGTCGTTAGCATGGTCAGATCCAGTCGGCATCGTTTCGACTCTTGCTTCTCCTTTGTAGTAATAACACTTGGCTTTTTCATATTTGGGCTGATTTATAGACTTCAGAAAATCATCCCATGAGGTTTTTACCCATCGATCGGGGTTTTGCTCAAGCGTGTTTTGGGAAGAGTTCTCAGAGATTTTTTGATCTAGAGTCACACTCATCATCTACACCTCGAAAAGCTTCTACAATTTATACCATTTTAAAAAGCCGCAAATTCGGTTAATCTACGGAGATTGTCACACGATCTTATCCTATTTTTTTACGAGAGATGACCATCACCGATCGCATTACCAATCAATACGGCTACTACACCGAGGACTATCGCGAGTTTGTGATTACAAACCCCAGAACGCCGCGCCCTTGGTTTAACTATATGTGGAATGGGCACTATACGGGGTTGGTTTCGCATACGGGGGGTGGGTTCAGCTTCTTAGATTCGCCGCGTGACAATCGCATCAATCGCATGCGCTATAACAGCCTGCCTTGGGATCGCCCCGGTCGCTATGCGATCGTCAAAGATGTCTCTACGGGTAACTACTGGTCTTTGAGTTGGGCTCCCACCATCGATCTCAACTATGACAAGTACGAATGCCATCACGGACAAGGCTATACGACGATTATTACTGAGATTTATGGAATCAGGGGTGAAATCACCTACTTCGTTCCGACAGATGCGAATGCCGAGATTTGGCGAATTACACTTACAGATTTGAGTGGAAGCGATCGCAACTTAGAGATTTACACCTTCACAGAACTGTTGATGGGAAATGCGTTGAACGACCTGATCAATCAACCCAACGACAAACATTTCACAGATATTCATTTCGATGTCAACCTGCAAGCCTTGGTGGCAACGCGGCGTTATTGGGTGCTCAATAAAGGCGTATCCGTGAAACAGCCCAATATTGATTGGAAATATCAGATCTACTTTACACAAACCCTTCCCATTACAGGATTTGACAGCAGTTTAGACACCTTCATCGGACGTTGGCGATCGGAAGCGAATCCCGAAGCGATCGCCACAGGGGTCATGCAGAATACGGAGATTACCGCAGGCGATCCGATCGCCGCTTTGCAGTCAAAATTAGAACTTCCAGCCCATGGAACCAGTAACTTTGCTGTCATCTTGGCAATTTCTCCCAAAGGCGATCCTAGCCCTCTGCAAAAAGAAGGACAAAATCTGGCGAATTTGGAGCACATCGATCGCCAATTTGCACAGCTCAAACAGAAGTGGGATCGGCATTTATCCGCAGTGCAGGTCAGCACGCCCGATCGCAACTTCGATCTGATGTTGAATGTGTGGAATCAGTACCAAGCCGCCGTTACCTTTGATATGGCAAGGAATGCGGGTTACTATCATGGTGGTTTGCTATTTGGTACGGGTTTAAGAGATCAGTTCCAAGATATTCTCGGCGTGGTCATGGTCGATCCCGATCGCGTGCGCAGGCGATTGCTCAATGCGCTGCGCTTTCAATTTCAAAATGGTTCGACGCTGCATAATTTCTTTAAGCTCACGAATACAGGCGAACGCACCAACCATTCTGACACCCCCCTATGGATTCCCTTTGGGATTGTGGAATATTTGAACGAGACGGCAGATTTCTCAATCTTAGATGAAGTGGTTGCCTATCATGACGATTCAGAAAGCAATGCTGGCGGAACGGTTTACGAACATACCATTCGCGCTTTGGATTACGCGATCGCCAATTTAGGCGAACATGGTATGCCCAAGATCATGACGGGTGATTGGAATGACACGCTCGATTATGTGGGCCCGCAGGGAAAAGGAGAAACAACTTGGGGGGCTTTCTTTTTAGGCTATGTGCTCAAGAAAACTTTCCCACTTTTGGAACTGCATGGCGATCGCGAGACCCTCTCGCGATTCCAAACAGTGTACGAGCAGATCGGTCAGAGCGTAAATGATATCTGCTGGGATGGCGAATGGTACTTGCGGGCGTTTCGAGATAATGGCGAACCGATTGGAATCTCGGCGCATACCCAAGGCAAAATCTTTCTCAACGCGCAATCATGGTCTGTGATCTCGGGTCTAGCTCCTAAGGAAAGAGGCGATCGCGCCCTTGCCTCCTGTCAAAAATATCTCGCCAAACCCTATGGAATGCAGATTGTCTTTCCTTCCTATACGGAAGTTGAGGATAATGTCGGCTTAATCAGTCGCTGCGTACCTGGGAAAAAAGAGAATGGAGCCATATTTAATCACGCATCCTCTTGGTTCGTACTCGCTTCTTTACTGAATGGAGATGTCGATTTTGGCTTTGAGATTTATCAGCGCATGATGCCGTTAAATTCCTCAAAAGACATGGATCGCTATGAAGTCGAACCCTATGTTTATGCCGAATATGTCACCAGTCCAGATCACCCCACCCAAGGACAAGCGAGCCACTCATGGCTGACGGGCACGGCGGTATGGATGCTGCGCATCGGTATCGACTTCATCATTGGCTTCCAACCTACGTTAACTGGCATGGCGATCGATCCTCATATCCCCTCTGGTTGGCAAGAGTTTCGCGCCCAACGCAAGTTTCGCGGCAAGACCCTGCATCTGCATGTCAAAAATCCCCTTGGCAAAAACTCAGGGGTTAGCTCGATGCAAGTCAATGGTGTGGAAGTTAAAGGTAATTTCCTCGATCTCAGTTTGTATCCAGAAACTGAGTTGAATATCGCGATCGCACAACTAGAAAAATGATAAACGATCCTCTTAAAGTAATTTATGATTTTGTCCACGAAAGCGGACTCCTTACAAAAGTCGAGTATCTATTCAATGATTACTTCGACTTTGCTCCAGTATCTCTAATACTTCATGCAGAGCATAGACTTCTTGTTGTCAATGCAGTTGCAGAAGACGATACAGTAGAATTAACTACTTTCTTGCCTGTCGTGGAAAGTGGCTATACTTTGATGGATGTTTCTTCTCAAAAACCGTGGCAGAAACTACTTCATCATCGTTTGCAATGGGCATGGTTGTTAACCAATCAGCAAGGCTATTTTGATGGCATTCAGTTTGCTTATATGGATGAACCCAATGACGAACCCAACATTCCGACAATTATTCAGTTACAGGTATTAGCATCAAGCTTCCACATTTTCCACCTAGTAAGAGAACATGTAAGTAGTAAAAGCTCAGATTGATAAGTGGGTCGGCTACGTCATGTATATACCAATGGGTAGCTCATTGCCATCGCTGAATTTCCTCTTCTGGTAATGGGTCAAAGAAAGAATTGTCAAGTTGTCCTTTTAATAATCCAGGGATGCGAGGTTGTTTGCGTTCTTGACCTAAACCTAAACGAAAGTAGTGGATCAGGTCATAAAGTTCGGCAAGTTTTTCTTCTGGAATATCTTGTAGTTCTTGGACAATCTTCTGGATTAGCATAGATCAAACTCTTTGGTGGTTAGTGGTTAATCAATTATTTTGGCTTTGCAATGTCTTTAGAACTGCTGCCATATCATGACTCAAAAGTGCATTTACATTGAGCCATAACCCTGTAAATTCTCGACTACAGAGCATTCCATTGGCATCGGGTTCTAAGCTCTGATATTCGCCATTTTCTAAAACAAACCAATCGATTTGTTGTTCTAATGTCCGCCAGACAATGTATTCTTTTACACCATTGCGTTCGTAGGCGCGTTTTTTACTATGAAGATCGTAGGAAACCGTACTAGCAGCAATTTCGACAACGAGTTCTGGCGCACCTGTGATGTAACCATCATCATCGATTTGAGCATTACCTCCTAAACGAAATAGCACGGCATCAGGTTGAGGTTCATTGTTCTCATCAAGGCGCACGGTTGGCTCTATCCCAACTTCCAGTCCTGCAATCATCGATTGATAAGTTACTAACCAGCCGACGATTTGGCTATGGGGTTTTCCATGAGAGCTAAAGCGTAAGGGAGATGCCACGTATACAATTCCTTCGATCAGTTCGGCTTTTTTGATGTTTGATGCGGCATACCGACGTTCAAATTCATCTCGATCTAAGCGATCGCCATTTTCGAGAATGGTCAAAGGGGATAGAGAGTTCGCGATCGCCATAGCTATTCCTGCTCAAGCTTTTAGGTGTTTTAGAAGCGAATTGCATGGAAACTAAAGCATAACATATGCCATTTAAGGCGCGATCTACAAAACTGTTTACCAAAAGTCCAAGAGCAAGCAGATCGCCCAGCGATCGCTAGACATCGCTAGCAGTTTCTATCACAACAACTTTGTTTATGGGATTGAAATACGATCGCTGAAATCTGAAATTTGAAAGCTACTCAATCGTAAAACCTTATCAAATATGAGAAAATTTGGCATAGAAATAATTAATACGCAAACATAACAGTGCAAGAACAAGATTGGGATGATGAGGAATTGTGGATTGTGACTTCAAGCGCTAGCGATCGCATACTTCAGCCCAACTTTCACGCCCCCACTTTAGCTTGCGGCTATAGGTTCAATAAAACACAGGATAGGCAGCAGGAGCACTGTCTGGAAAGTAGATTTGGCTTTTTCTAGGAACTACGCTAGGTTATGGGGCTATACTAGCCCAAGCAAACTAAGAATCGCAGTGACTCAAGAGCCAAACCCTAAGTCTGACAAACAAAGCACTACCAATAGTAATCCTAGTACTGGGTATAAATGAGATGAAATTTTTGTTTGGTAGCATTGAGTGATATTAAAGATCGAGAAAGACTATGCTAAAGGAACTACATCTGCAAGGAATTGGACCTGCGCCAAAGTTTGATATTGAATTTGGCGATCGGCTCAATATTCTCACAGGCGATAATGGCTTAGGCAAGAGTTTTTTACTCGACGTTGCGTGGTTTGCCCTGACAGAATCTTGGGCAGATAGTATTGTCATCCCTGACTCTAAATCAGGTTCACCAGAAATTAAAGCATCTATCTCACATGAGAATTATACTATCCCATTCCATTTCTCTAATCAGCAATGGGATAGGAAGTCATCTCGAATACAAACAGCCATAGTAATTTACTGTCGTGTAGATGGGAACTTCTCTGTTTACGATCCTTTACGTCATTATTTCACGAGGTTTACACAAGCTAGAGCAGCTACAAGATACTATCACTTTACTCCCAGTACACTTTGGCATGGACTGAGATCGAACGAAGACAAGGTTATATGCAACGGATTGATCCATGACTGGGTTTATTGGCAAAATCAGCGCGATCGCACGATTTTCAATCTCTTGCGTGCGGTGATTAAAAAACTGGCTCATCCTCAAGAACCGATTAAAGTCGCAAAGCCTAGGCGCGTGCTTTTAGATGATGTTAGAGATATACCTACAGTCGATCTACCCTACGGTAATGTTCCACTTACGCAAACATCCTCAGGATTAAGAAGAGTACTAAATTTTGCATATCTTCTCGTCTGGAGTTGGTACGAGCATCGACAAGCCTGCAAACTAACTAAACAGAAGCCTGTAAACCAAATCATCCTATTAATCGATGAAGTTGAATTACACCTACACCCTAAATGGCAACGCACAATTCTTCCTGCCATCCTTGAGGTTGTAAAAATTTTAAATCCTGATGTCAAGATCCAAGTCGTCGCAACAACACATTCTCCTTTAGTTCTAGCCTCTGCCGAACCCTATTTCGATGAGGAAACTGATAAACTTTTCTTGTTCAAACAGGAAGGTAAAACCGTAGATTTAGAGGAATTAGCTTGGACTAAGTTTGGGGATGCGAATAACTGGCTGACCTCGCCAATTTTTGAGCTACAACGACCAAAATCACTAGAAGCAGAAAGAGCGATCGAGGCAGCTTACACCCTAATGCGCGGCGACTCTTTAGAGGAGTTCCCCAACAACTTACGATCGCAAGAATCAATTCATCAAGAACTTCTCAAGGTTGTGCCAGACAATGATTCGTTTTGGCGACGTTGGGTTGTTACCGCAGAATAGGGCTGTATGAAAAAGTTTATTCTCTCTGATGAACCAGAGGATTTTGATGAAAAAGTCCGACAAAAAGGAAATCAATGGCTTCGTAAAAATCCTGATAAATTGCCAAAAGACTACTGGTCAATATCAAATTCAGATCTTGCAAAGAGATTCGACGATCTTTGTAGCTATGCTGTCATGAGAATTCCAAGTGGAAATGGAACAGTCGATCACTATTTAAGCAAAAAGAATTATCCCCATCTAGCTTATGAGTGGTCAAACTATCGCCATGCATTTAGTAGAATCAATGGATGCAAACAGAATTACGATACTCGCATTCTCGATCCGTTTGAAGTTGATGAGGATTGGTTTGAGATTATCTTGCCCTCATTACAGCTCGTCTTAACACCACTTATTCCACAGGAGTTTCGCGATCGCGCAAAATTCACCTTGAAACAATTACAACTTCAAGATGGTGATTGGATTCTCCAACAACGACAGTATTATTATGATGCCTACAAAGAAGGAAATATGACGATTTTACAGCTTGAACGCGATGCCCCTTTACTTGCTCGCGCACTTAAAAAACAGCAAGGTTTACCCTAGCAATTTCTATCACAACAATTTCGTTTATTGGCTTATAATGCCTGCAATGCACTATAACTCGCCATGACTCAAGAATCAAAACCCGAAAAAA
This sequence comes from Tumidithrix elongata BACA0141, assembly GCF_036349135.1. Lineage (NCBI taxonomy): Bacteria > Bacillati > Cyanobacteriota > Cyanophyceae > Pseudanabaenales > Pseudanabaenaceae > Tumidithrix > Tumidithrix elongata. The sequence continues at coordinate 64,995 of NZ_JAZBJZ010000011.1, read as the reverse complement.
ATAGCAACGGCAAACGGCGAATCAAGATTTATCGCCGCACCTATGACCTGCCCGTACTCGGTGGCGACAACAAATCTTCCTTCAGGATGCTGACAGCGAAACTTTAGTCCCTCAAGCTTCCGACCTCGTAATGCTTGCCATAAAATTGACTCCGCAGATGTTAACTCTTGGCGTAAACGACGAGCTGCTTCCTCAATTTCTCTTGTAGTGCCACGAATCCTATTAGAGTCTTTAGGCATTGCCATAATTCTTCTAAAAGTATCCCTATTCTATTCCTCTTGAATATTTTATTTTAAATCCATGCGAATTTAGATCCCCGACTTTTTCTTTGCAGATCATAGATAACTTTTGTCATTCCCACAAAAAGTCGGGGATCTGTGCCAGGTATGATGCAATTACATCAGGTTAGGCGACACAGTCTATCTCCTCAAATTCATTCCGTTTTATGGAAGGGTGGGATACAGCCATTTGCGAAATAGTTGGGTTAGGCGAGGCATGATCGCATAGGTGAGACATAGAACTACCAGTCCAGTAGTGATTAATTGATTAAGCCAAATAGGCAACCCCGATAGGAGTGGAGCTAGCAGATTGCTGAGAATCATTAGGGTAAAGAAAACGCCTAACCACGTCACCAGTGCCATTTTGTAACGAGGTGGTGGAGATTTAAACGGCTGATTGGGTAGGCTAAACCAAGCTTCCAATCCGACCATGGTTTGAATTGATTCTGGCTTTTCGATCAGTGGTTGTAATCGTTCGATCCAGTCTCTCCGAACATCAGATTCCAACCAAATCTTGAGATTGTTGTACCGATCAAATTTGAGGATCGCCACATATTCAGGATGGATATGGTCATGGGGTCGAATGGCACTGATACCTAAATGGCCTTTAAATCTTCGCGCATCTGTGGCAATTCCATGAAACCATTCTTCGTAGCCTTTTTCACGACCTAGTTTCACTACATGAGAAATGATTGCAGTGACTTGAGAATCTTCATCTGTTCCAATGGTTAGCGAATCTTCTAACATGGAATTTTACCTTCCTTTTTATTAATTACAAGTATTGCCTTGTGACAAGTTCAATAAAAAATTGGAGTTTAACTCCATAGTTTTACACGGTGGGCGCTTTTGTTTAAGTACTGCATTTATATGCAAATTAGAACTCTATTTATTCTATTTAAAAAATATCCCTCTGAAGCGAATAAGTTGTGTATTAAACCAAACATCTTGATTGGCTTGCATTTAATGAGCGCAGATTTGCGGCTCTACTGAGTGGGCATTCATGCTAAAGACTCAATAAAAAAGCAGTCACAATTCCTAGCTAACTTATGCTTTTGCCAATTTTTGAGCCATCTGACGAGCGAGTTTTCCCATGGGATAGTTGGATAATTCGGCGATCGCAACCCAATCTAAACAGGGGTGTTTGCCCAATTTCTCTGATGATTCTTTAAAGGGAAAAAGATAGGCATGAAGCGTCACCCGAAAGTGGGTGTAGGCATGTTTGTAGGTTCCAAACAAATTGGGAACATAGGTTTCCACAGGAAATTCCTTCGCAAATGCAGTCGCGAACTCAGAGCCAAATTCAGTACTAAATTCAGTCAAAAGGAATTGGTGTAGGAACTTTGGCAGGTTTGCCCCTTCGCGGCGGGACGCGTCCTGTAAGGAATCGCCAGTAAAATTCTCATCCACATAGCAGCAGGGAAACTCCCACAATCCGCCCAGCAAGCCTTTCTCCTGTCGCTTTGTCAGCAAGACTTTCGATCCCGATAGAATAATTGCCGCCACAGCCGATCGCTGAGGAATTTGTTTGCGGGGTTTCGGCACAGGGCGATCGCTTTGAATACCCAACCCATAGGCTTGACAATCCGATCGCAGCGGACAGAGTTCGCATTGAGGATTGCGCGGCGTGCAGATCGTCGCACCTAAATCCATCCAAGCTTGGTTGTAGTCCCCCGCCCGTCCAGAGGGAAGATGCGTTCTTGCCAGTTCCCAAAGGATGCGATCGCCTTGAGAAGAGCCTAAAGGTTCCACCACATCAAACAGTCTAGAGAGCACCCGCCGAATATTGCCATCCAGCGTCGGTTCGTCGAGATCGAAACAAATGGAAGCGATCGCGCCAGCGGTGTATCTGCCGACACCCGATAATGTCCGCAGGTCTTGCAGGTTATTGGGAAGTTGACCGCCAAAATCTCGAACGACTTGTTGTGCAGCTTGATGTAAATTTCTGGCACGACTGTAATAGCCCAAGCCTTCCCAGAGTTTCAAAACATCCTCTAAAGAAGCCGCAGCTAGATCGGCGATCGCAGGAAATTGCGCCAACCAGCGATCGTAGTAGGGAATTACCGTGTCAACGCGGGTTTGTTGCAGCATAATCTCTGATACCCAGACCGCATAGGGGTCGGGATCGCCGCGCCAAGGTAGCTGGCGGCGATGTTGGTCGTACCAATGTAATAAGCGATCGGCAATTGTCAATGTCATGCGATCGGAAAAATCATTCGAGTAGGTGGCTTGTTCAGTAGAATTATGAATGCTTGTGCGTTTTCATAGACTCAAATTTAATCCTAAACCCTTAAGATATGACCACTGACAAAGAAGTTGTCCGCAATTATTTCAATACTGTTGGCTTTGACCGTTGGCGACGCATCTATGCCGATGAATCCGTCAAAGTCAATAAAGTACAACTAGATATTCGCACAGGACACCAGCAGACCGTAGACTACGTACTGCAATGGTTCAAAAAAGACGGCAACTACAGCCAAATTAGCGTTTGCGATGCAGGTTGTGGGGTTGGCAGTTTAAGCCTGCCCCTCGCCGCCGCAGGTGCAAAGGTCTTTGCCAGCGATATTTCCAAGCAAATGATTGCAGAGGCAAAAGAACGCGCTACCGATCCTGAAAACCCAGTATTTACGGTTAGCGACTTAGAAAGCCTATCGGGCAAATACGATACGGTGATTTGTCTGGATGTGCTGATTCACTATCCGATCGAGCAAGCCGAGTCGATGATTAAACACTTGGCATCCATGGCAAAATCCCGCTTAATCCTCAGTTTTGCCCCAAAAAATACCTATTACTCCTTACTCAAAAAAGTGGGCGAACTATTCCCCGGTCCCAGCAAAACCACCCGTGCTTATCTCCATGCTGAGTCTGATATCAAACGCTTATTGGCGGATAATGGATTTCAGGTAAAGCGTAAAGAACTAACCTGCACGCAGTTTTACTTTTCGCGCTTGTTAGAAGGCGTTCGCAATTAACGAAGCTAAAAAAGCTGAATAGAAAGCATGAAATTCACAACATCTTTGGTTCTGACCTTTAGCCTTTCACTCGGCTTGATTTCGCCTGCCTATGCCTACACAGGTCTGGGGAAAAACAGTGTGGATGCAGCTACGCTCAAACGCTATGCACCGCCTGCCCTAGACCCTGCGATCGCCAGACAAATTGAGGCAATCTTAGACGTGCGATCGCCTGGGCTAGGATTCCTCACCCCCAATGGCAAGAAATTGTTTTTTGGGTGGGCAGCAACGGGTTCATCCCAAGTGTGGCGAATTGATGGGGCGCAACGCTTTCCCGTGCAAGTCACGGGCGGACAAGATTCCACCTCGATGGTGGGCATCACACCCGATGGGCAGTACTTGCTATTATCACGCGATCGTCAAGGCGAAGAAAATGCAGGGCTTTATCTTCAGTCCACCCAAGGTGGGGCAGTGCAGGAGATCCAACATCAGCCCAAGGTCAAAACTTCGCTGCAATACATCGCCGATGATTCTCGCACGATCTATTTCTCTGCCAACGATCTGCGTCCCGACTCCTATGCAATCTATCGCTACGATCTGCAAACAAAACAGAAAACCCTGATTTTGGCAGAATCGGGCGTGTGGTGGATTGCGGATGCATTACCCAATGGGAAATTCCTGTTTGGCAAAGCCACGGGGAGCCAGTCGCGGGAATATTATGAATTTGACGAGACCACCAAGCAACTCACCCCTGTTTTAGGGCAGGGCGAAAAGGAAGATTATCGGGCGGAATTTGGCGCTCATCCTGGGGAATTGTTGGTACTGACTTCAAAATTTGACGAGTTTCGCCGCCTCTATCGCTATATAAAAGACCCAGTAAAAGATTCGGCAAAAGATTCAACGAAAGACCCAGTAAAAGATCCCGTGCGTGGCAAATTCTCACCGATTACGCCAGCAATGCCTATGGATATCTCTAGCTTTGATATCGATACCACCAAGCAACGCATTCTCTATACAGTCAACGATCGCGGGTATAGCCGTCTCGAAGCGATCGATGCGCGGACATTTCAACCCATTCCACTTCCCCAATTTCCCCAAGCCAATCAAGTCTATGCAGGTACGACCACGCATGACGGTCGCTTTACCACAATTGGCGTGGAGACTGCCAAAGCCCCCCGCACCAGTTATGTCTATGACTGGTCAACCCAAACCTTGACCCAATGGGTACTCCCTAGCACCCCAGAAATCGATCCCAACGAGTTTGTCGCTGGTACGTTGGAATCCTATCCTGCCCGTGACGGTACGCAGATTCCCATGTTTGTCTATCGCCCAAAGCAGTGCCCGCAAACCTGCCCTGCGATCGTACATTTTCATGGTGGACCTGAAGCCCAGAGTAAGGCAGGCTTTAATCGACTGGCACAAATCTATGTCAAAGCAGGGTTTATCTATGTAGAGCCTAACGTGCGCGGCAGTGAGGGCTATGGCAAAACTTGGTTGAATGCAGACAATGGCGCTAAACGGTTAGAAGTGATTACCGATATTGAAGATGCCGCCCTCTATATCCGTGCGAATTGGCAAGTGAATGGCAAACCGCCCAAGATTGGCGTGATGGGAGGGAGTTATGGCGGATATTCGGCACTGATGGCAATGACAAAATTTGCAGGCAGCTATGATGCAGGGGTATCCATCGTAGGCATGAGCAATCTGCTGACCTTTTTGCAAAATACCGCAGCAGCAAGGCGACTCTTACGAACTTCTGAATATGGCGACCCCGATCGCGATCGGGCTGCCTTGATTGCTCTCTCTCCGATTACCTATGTAGATCGGGTGAAGTCCCCTTTGCTAATCGTTCAAGGGGCAAACGATCCGCGCGTACCTGTGGGGGAAGCAGTACAAATGCAAGCGGCACTAGAGAAACGCCAGATTCCATCCCAGTTGATCGTATTTCCTGATGAGGGACATGGTGCAGGCAAGCGTAGCAATCAGGTCTTAGAGATTGGGCATACCCTACGTTTTTTTCAGCAACACTTGCAATAGATGCGGTGATATTTTGGCTCCGTAAGGAACCCCATGATGAAAATGATTTGGTACCTTCGTCAGTACCAAATCATTCAGATGTTTCCACCAAATCAGCAGTTATTCATTGGCTTTAGTACAACTACGCAGGTGGTGGTGGCGGCGGTGGTGGCACTACAGGAGGAGGTGGTGGTGGTGGCGGTGGTGGTGGTGGCGGTGGTGCTACAAATATAGGTAATGTCGGAAGAATACCAACAGAGGGACTTTGTATGCGTACCACAGATATATCTCCTTCAGGAGACATATCAATGATGTTACTGCGAAGCCTATTGCCGTCATCATTGTAGTTGTCGTTGAAAACATTCGTTCCTTCCGCAAAAGCAGTAGGAGTTAATGTGGGAAGCAAAGGGATAAAACTAAAACTAGCAAGGGCAATAGCTATCCATAATTTTTTAGACATAACTAGTCTGCCTCCATGGCAGTGTTTAGAATATAAAAAATGATTTGGCACTGATGAAAGTACCAAATCATTCAGGTGTTTCCACCAAATCAGCAATTATTCATTGGCATTAATTTAGCCCAACTACGCAGGTGGTTCAGGAGGCGGAGGCGGTGGTGCTACAGGAGGCGGGGGGGGTGGCGGGGGTGGTGGTGGCGGGGGTGCTACAAATATAGGTAATGTCGGAAGAATACCAACAGAGGGACTTTGTATGCGTACCACAGATATATCTCCTTCAGGAGACATATCAATGATGTTACTGCGAAGCCTATTGCCGTCATCATTGTAGTTGTCGTTGAAAACATTCGTTCCTTCCGCAAAAGCAGTAGGAGTTAATGTGGGAAGCAAAGGGATAAAACTAAAACTAGCAAGGGCAATAGCTATCCATAATTTTTTAGACATAACTAGTCTGCCTCCATGGCAATGTTTAGAATGTAAAAGTTGTTCTGATCGCACCGATAGTGATCGTATCGCTACCTGTACGATTGCCTGGATTGAATAGGAAAATCAAACCTGGCGTAATACTGATATTGTTAGAAATTCGATAGCGATAAAACACTTCTAGATGGGTTGTGGCAGTGCTCTGCCCACCCGCTGCGGCTCCAGATGTTGCCGATAGTGGATTGCTGAGATAGTCAGGAACGTTGCTATTGCCACTCAAGTCACTACCTGTGATTTTAGGCAGTTGACCTACATAGATGCCCCCCAAATTACCATCCTTAAATAGATCGGGGAAAGTTAGATAAGACATCCAGTTAAAGGTCTGAACGCTGCCTGACAAACCGTTGACTGTTGAGCTGGTAAAGCCAACCCATCCACCAAAGTTAAGCTTTGGCAAAATTCGCCAGTTCAATGTACTGCCAAAGGCATCTGTATGCGTTGGTAACGTCCCCCCCAGAGTGTTAATTGCCACAATGTCATCACCCACACCTGTATTTAATCTACCCAATCCTGCATTGTTTGTATACGAGTGGAGATAATACAAGGCGATATCTACAGGATCGACAGGTGCAAATACAAATTGTGCGCCTGCGGTATAGTTTCCACCAAACAAGCCGCCATTACCATTCGCCGTTGCTGGTGCAGACGCTGCATAAACACCTTGTAAACTCATGGTTTTGCTGATTTGCCAGTCAAATCCAACCCCACCCGTTGTGTTACCAAGCCCTAAAATCGGATTGCGCTGAGCAAATAATGAGATGGAGCCTTGTCCAGCACTCTGATAACGATTGGGCCCCCGAAAAACCGTGATCGGGTTAACGCCCGCAGGTCCAACAATAACGGCGAGGTTATCGGTAACAAGCGTGCGATAGGTTAAATCGCTGAGGACAACGGCGTTGCCCGTATCTCCTGTGATGGACTCGTAGCCTAACCGCGTAAATAAGTTGTTAAAGCCACTGTTTCCAGTTGCTGCTGTGGAGATATTGCCAATGCTAAGCCCTGTAAGCAAAACGTTGCGGCGATCGAACTGCGTTAAGAATGTGAGTTCGACATTGCTGCCAAGCGTGAGGTTGGTTCCAGTGTCAGGGGTACTTACACCAACAATTCTGGAAGTATTATTTGTCCGTCCTTGTAAACCAAAGATGGCTTGTCCGAAAAGTTTGGTGGTCGTGGAAAATTGCTGGGCTTCAAGTTTTGCCGTTTTAGCTTCTAGGGCATCGACCCGCCCGCGCAGGGTGGCAAGTTCGGCAGCAAACTCTTCTTGCAGTTTCTGTAGAGCCGCTAGGTCTTCTTTACTGACTTTATCAGCCAAGCCTGCGGAAATAATTTCATTAATCTTATCGAGACAGGCATTCAGACCCGCAGCAAATTCATAACGACTTAAGGCTCTTTGACCGCGATAGGTGCGATCGGGATAGCCTGCAATGCAGCCATAGCGCTCAACCAGAGATTGCAATGCTGTAAATGCCCAGTCGGTGGGACGAACGTCACTTAGCTGCGAAACGGAGGTGACATTCTGTGCGGTTTTATTGGTGGCAGGTATGACTTTCTCTTGACCGATCTTTTGAATCAGAACCGATTCTGTTGATAGTTCGCGGGCGGGAGCAGTTTTTTCTTGCGGACGCTTGAGCATCGGATCGCTGCCGATCGCTTGAATCAAACTCGAATCACTTGCCTTTGCGGTATTGGTTGGAACGGGTTTGGTTTGGGCTTGGGCAATACCCCCGATGAGCGTGGAAGATGCGATCGCTGCCCCAAACCACAATAAATTCACTTTGCGCCGATCTTGACGATTGTTAATTTCCTGAAATCTAAAGGACATTTGACGACTCCTGACACACTCTTAACGCACGCTATAGATAATACATGGAATGTGGAGATATGAGATAAATATGAACACACAACGCAATAATTCTCATTTGGGGATAAGAAACTATTAAAACCTTGCACGCAGAGGGGGTGAGGTTACTTGCAAGCCCCAAACACCTATAATCGATCGAGCTCGTCCGTATTAAGAATTGCTTCCTATAAACTTTTTGAGGGGATTTGGGGATTTCAGAGATTTGCGATCGCGTTAAGTCATTAACAATTCGTTACAATAGTCTTAGCAGCTTATAAAAAACTCCTATGCACCTAACTTGGCTAGACAGCAATTCTTGGTCGATCGAATTGGGCGGACAACACATTTTGCTCGACCCTTGGTTGGTGGGTAGTTTGATGTTTGGCAATGCGGCTTGGCTATTTAAAAGCGATCGCAAGACCCCTCGCTCGATTCCTGAAAACATTGATTTGATCCTGTTGTCGCAGGGTTTAGAAGATCACGCCCATATCCCTACGCTAAAGCGGCTCGATCGCCAGATTCCTGTGGTGGCTTCTCCCAATGCGGCAAAGGTCGTGAAGGAATTGGGCTATACCCAAGTCACAACTTTGGCACATGGCGAAACCTTTACCCTGCCCCAGCAACTGGAAATCAAAGCCGTCCCTGGATCGCCTGTAGGCCCCACCGCTGTAGAAAATGGCTATATTCTGCGCGATTTGGTCAATGGAACTTCTTTATATTACGAACCCCACGGTTATCATTCCCCTACGCTCAAGGATTCCGCGCCTGTGGATGTGGTGATTACGCCAATTATCGATCTAAAGGTTCCATTACTGGGAGCTGTAATTAAAGGGCAAAAAGGAACCTTACAGGTAGCCCAGTGGCTTAAGCCACAAGTGATTTTACCTACAGCCGCAGGTGGAGATATTACCTTTGAAGGATTGCTCCTAAAGTTCCTAAAAGCCGAGGGTGGTGCGAAGGAGATGCGATCGCTGTTGGCTCAAAATGGCATGACTACAGAAGTGATCGAACCAACCCCTTGGGAACGATTTGAAGTGCCTCTAGCTCAGAAATCCTGCATTTAGAATCAAGCTAATACACAAGCTAATACATTCGATCTAAAGCGCGTTCGCCGCCCCAAGTTTCCACGATTTCATCATCATATCTATCCGCAGTTTCCAACACCGATGAGACAGAAGTATGGAGCTCCTTGCGATCGCAGGTAGAACCCACCAAGGTCGAGTGAAATCGAATATCGCCATCGTCATCTACGCTAAACACGCCAAACTGTAACTCAGAGTTTTGCTTTAACAAAAATCGCATCAGATCGGCAGTTAGCTCTGCTCCTGTAACCACATAAGACCAAGTAGCAATAATTGCCTCCGAGTTGCCCCAAGGCAGCACCTCCACCATTGCCGTTGCCGACCCCATCGGCAAAATAAAGATCGGCAGATCGTAGGGTGGAATCGCTAAGTTTTCATACATTTCATGGAGCCAAGGCTTAATTTTTTCGTAACAAACTTTTTGGGCGATGGTTGCAAACTTCATCTCGACTCTGGGGTTAAGGCCTTTACAAAATATTTAGATGGCTTGATATCTGAGCGCTAAGAATAGAGATAGCGTTAACGTAAAGTTAACTGCTTCTTATTCTGCCGAAATTCTGACATTTAATTGGTAATTTTGACTACGCTATGATGTCTCTTGGTTACTTATTGCTTACTTACTCAGATTTATCTACGGGTAAAATTTATGACGGCAAAGACAAACTATATTGACTCAGAGCATTATCGCCAAATGCTGGTCAGGGATGGCGATCGCCGCTTTCATGAATGGCACACCAGTTTTTTAAAATACCAACAAATGTTTCTCAATCGCGGTAAAACGACGAAACCTCAGGATATATCGACATAAATCGAAAACTTTCGCAAAATACCTGTATCAATTTGCAACAAGCCTCTAATACAGCGCGTCTTCAGATTTGGCTAAAGATTGGCTAACCACTTTACAGCATGAACCCAGAGCGATCGTCGGACACTTCCAATATTTCCCCAGACGCGGAGTTAGCCCAATTGCAGCCGATCAAGGCGCATCTGGACTTGGTGCTCTTGGCATTAGAAGCCCTCACGGGGATTGGCTCTGAGGCGATGCTACAAGCGGCTGAAGATTTAGGCTTACATGAGGTACTCAGCGATCGCATTACACTTTGGCGACTGCGGCAGGCAAGCCCGTTGCGTAAAGGCAAGGGGGGACGCAAAAAGTTGGACGTCGATGAAGCCAGAGCCATGACCCTGATCAGCGGGTATCTGGCCGTAAAAAGTCAGTTCGGCATTCGGAATGCAGTGGCACAGTTGGAGAAATGTACGGCAAACAAGCGCCCACCTTACAAAGAGGCAATCTTGGGGGACTATCTCGACCAGTTTAACAACCTCTATCAAGAGCGCATGGCAGAAGAAGATCAACTAGCCCCCGAAGCATTACAAAAGTTAGCGTTAAAATTATTAATAGACCTATTGTTTTATAGTTCGCCTACGGGTTCTCGCCATCTTTGGGTGGCTTTATTAGAGCGCAGCCGTTCATGAATTCTCAATCCCAGACATCCCAAATGCGTCGCTACGATCTGCCTACCTGTTTGCTAGAGGTGTGGTCAGAGCGATCGCCCCTGTCAGAATGGACAGATCGTCCTGTTGCCAAAAATCTCCGCTTCCGCCTGCGGATCGAGCAGCAAACACAGCAAAAGGTGATTAAAGGGAATCAAAGCCAGATGACAAGGCTGATTGAGGCAGTGATTACCCATGTCGATCGCTTGTTAAGTAGCGATCGATTGCCCGATCTCACCCATACCCTCACAATTCCGAATTTTCACGCGCTCAACTTGAGTACGCTCCAGCTATTCGATCTGTTTACAAGCCTAGAGCAATGTGCCGATGAGATCGCCATCTTGCCCAGCCTTGAGCTAGAGGTCAGACGGGTAACGCCTGCTTGGCTAAAAATTGTGGCAGTGGCGATCGCTTCCGTTGGTGTAACCTTAGGTGGACTACGCCTGTTGACGCCGCAGTCTCCCAGCTTACAGATTGCTTCCACACCTAATTCTAATGTGGGTTCTAGTTCCGAACAAGCCACTTCTCCCCAAGCCAGATCGGGTGTGGGCAGTGCCAAGACTAGTCCAAATCAAGGTTTAGACAAAGACCCCAGTAAGGCTCCCAATGGAAATGTGGCGATGCAGCCCAGTCAGCCAAATCTCAGCCAACCAAATTCCAATAAGACCGCTCCACTTCCTTCAGTCCAAACGCCATCGCAGGGAAATGGGAGAACGCAAGTTACACCGAATATTGGCTCTACAACTCCTACAACTCCTACGATGCAACCGAACTTTGGTACTACGGACGATCGCTTCCGCCGCCCAGAAATCGATAAGGTATCTGTAGCACCTCCTGCTTCTGTGAATACTCCTAGCGGCGCTCCTGCTCCATTACCTATGCGGGCAAATCCAATCGTACCGAATTTGGAACCTAAATTGGAAGAAAGACAGCAGCCTGAAACGTCGGTACAATCGGGTCATGCCACAGTTCCTTCCCCATCGGGAAGAGATCTGGCTGCGGAAAGAAAAGTAGACGAAACTACTTCAGGTTCGGTAACTTCAAGCACAACCAAACCTGTAGAAGATGCGATGCCCAGACTTCAAGATCGCGATCGCCCTTCTGCGATTAAAGTTGTCAGCCTAGAGTCTGTCGATACTGAGATTGGGCTGCGCAAAGACACCTCAAATGCTTACATCACATCCCTTTCTGAATATTTGCAAACCCTGCGGTTGCCTTCAACTTTACGTGGAAGAATCGAAATCGAATTGGTGCTACGCGATCGCCATGTGGAATCCGTTGCGATCGATACGCAATCCTCGAATTTTTACAATACCGATAGCAAAGCATCGGTGGATGAGATTCAGCGATCGCTGCTTAACTGGACTGTACCTCAAGCCCTTCAGGGAAGTGTATCAAATGCTCCTGTTAAATTGCGATTAGTTCTACAAATCCAATAGTGCTTTCGCTTCTATGGCAGACAGTCTATGAGGTTTTCCCGAATCTCTGAAACTAGATGGAGGGGTAGATCGAGTTCTCTAGATAGACAACGTCAGTTCGGGATAAGAGAACCTGAAACGCTATACATCCCAAGGATCCCCCCCCAGCCTCCCTTGAAAAAAGGGGGGAGAACTCACTTCCCTTTTTCAAGGGGAGCAAACCCCTCGGTTCCAGCAAGTCGGCTTGCTTTGTTCCAAAATCTTTAACCCGAACTAAAGCTGAACGATTAATAATTTACACAATTGGGTGCAATAAAATCTTCGCGCACCCAGCCTCTGGTTCGACTTGGGGTATATTCCACGTAAAACCAAGTTGCGCCTTCGCTATCTATACGGCTAATGCGATTTCCAGAATAATTATTTAACATATTCACAACTTGACCGACCAAGATAAAACCTGGGCTGCCATATTCGGTTCCTGCTCCTGTCCGCATATTCACACGCGAACCCTGCTGTCGCCCTACAATTTCGACATTGCAATCGCTCCGTTCTTGGGCAGCAGCGATCGGGGTAAATTGGGGCAAAAGTGTGGCTGTAGATGCGATCGCGGCGAGTAATAAAGCTTTAATGTTCATAGATTTCATGTTTGACGAACCAGTGGTTAGGGTGACGATCTTCCTAGCTCGCTTCATGGTACTAATGCTTACATTCTATATTTATCAAGGGGTAAGCAAAAAATTTAGTTTCCAATCAACTTTCCCAAATGGGGGTAACGTATCTTACTCTTTACTGTATCTCCACTGACTCCATTTCTAATGAATATGTTCCGCGAAGTCAGGAGAAAAATTAATCCTTTATACAGCCGCGATCTCATCAATTCCTTAAAGTTAGTGGGACTTTATCTGCATACACTTTGCTCAGTGTAACTCGCATTACTCGCGCTCGGTCAAATTCACCATTTAATTATGGCTAGACTCCAAGGCTCCTAGAGCTTTTAAGGTTTCCCGTTGTGCATTGGTTAAGCCCTGAATTCCATCGAGTTTCATGCCTTCATAGGGACGAGGTATTCTTAGGGTTTGCAAACACTTGTAGTTTTCTAGATCCCAAACCTTAATGCATTCATCCATACTGCCGCTAACTGCAATCAATTTTGGAACACCTTCCTGACTAAGCGGAACCGAGCCGACCTGCATTGTATAAATGACCTCCGCGTGACCTTCCATAACTTGAAAAATCTCACCTGTCTCGATGTTCCAAAGCTTAAGCGCACGATCTAGACCAGCACTGATGATAAATTTAGCATCGGGGCTAAACTGAATGGCAAAGATCGCACCCTGATGCCCGACAAAGGTGCGAAGACATTTCCCTGTCGCGACATCCCAAAGTTTAAGTGTTTGGTCTAGGCTGCAACTGAGCAACCAAGCCCCATCAGGACTAAACTTCACAGACCAAGCACTATTTTTATGTTCGTTGAAGATGCGATCGCATTCATAGGTTTCAAGATTCCAAATCTTAACGATTCCACTAAAATCACTGCTGGCTAGTAGCTTCCCATCAGGACTAAAAGTAATACCAGCGATCGCACAGGGATAATCATCGAATGTTCTCAGACATTCCCCCGTACTAACATCCCACAGCTTTACGGTATGGTCGTAACTACCACTAGCCAGTTTGGTTCCATCGGGGCTAAAAGCGACTGACCATACCCAACTCGTATGCCCAGAAAAGGTTTTGAGGCAATTCCCTGATTGGTAATTCCATAATTTTACTGTCCAGTCTGCACTACTACTAGCCAATAAAGGGGCAGGTGATGATTGCGAACTTGAAGGTTGAAAAGCAACAGACCAGACCCTATTTGTATGCCCACGTAATGTCTGTACGAGCTTGCCCTCACGAATATCCCATAGTCTAATGGCTTGATCTTCGTAGCCACTTGCTAAATAACCACATCCTTTATTAAGGTCAGTAGAATTGAGAGCAAGGGATAGCACTGCGTTTGTATGCCCTTGAAAGGTTTTGGTACAGCGATCTGTTTTTAGATCCCAAAGTTTGATCACGTGATCGTCACCTCCACTCGCCAGCAGAGATCCACTACAGTGAAAAGAAACAGACCAAATGCGACTACTATGCCCAAAGAAAGTCTTGACGCATTCTCCAGTCGAGATGTCCCAACATCTGACTGTTTTGTCATAACTGCTGCTGGCTATTTGCGAACTATCGGGGCTAAAAGCAATATCTGTGACGAGTTGCCGATGTCCAACCAAGGTTTTGACCAGCGTTTGAGTGGTGGCATCCCAGATTTTAATCGTATGGTCAAAGCTACCACTCGCGATCAAGCTACCATCAGGACTAAAGGCAATAGATCGCATCCAGCGTTCGTGTGCTTGCCATTCACAACGGCAAGTGCCTGTGGCAACGTCCCATAGCCGAATTATACAATCTTCGCCAGCACTCGCTAAGGTTTGACCGTCGGGACTAAAAGCGAGACTCCATACACGTCCGCTCAGACCGTCTAAGGTCATAATCTCAGGATTTTGGGTTGTGGGTAAAGCCGACCATAGGCGAATCGTGGCATCTTGACCGCTACTGGCGATCGTTTGACTGTTGGGGCTAAAAGCCACAGCGCATACAATATAGCTATGCCCAGTATAGGTTTGTAAGCATTCTCCCGTTTCAACATCCCATAACTTGACTAGATAGTCATCGCTGGCACTCGCAAAGTATTGATGGTTAGGACTAAACGCGATCGCCCAAGTCCAGTGTTGGTGACCTCGACAGCGTAGGAGGAGATCGCCTGTATAGGTATCCCAAATCTGAATTTCACCTTTGGTGTCACTGCTGGCTAAATACTTTCCATTGGGACTAAAGGCAACGTTGAGCACACCGCCAAAAGTATTGGCAAAAGCAGTTTGAGTGACTTTTGCCCCCGTAAAATCTGTGTCTTGTAAAGAGGCACTGAGAAGATATGCCTGTCGAATATATAGGTTAGAAAAGTCAAAATTTTTAAGATCGGTTTTTAAGTAACAAAATAAATTGAGTAAGTTCCCTGCCGCATAGCCTGTTTGAGATTCTGTGCGATCGCGGAGAGCCGCCAAGATATTTTTTAGGTGTTGTTCGAGTTGAGATTTGGTTTCAAAATGACTTAAAAGCCTTTCGACTAAAGGATTAACAATGAATTGAATTTGAGCATCGCGCACGTTATCTTGCGTCTGGGATTCCACAATCGCATAGGTTATCAAAAGATCCAGTTTGCCCTTGATAATTTCTTGCTCTAGATGTTGAATGAAGCGTTCTGTGACATATTCCATAATCACAGGTTGTTGGGTCGAACCTACCTCACAGGACTCGATCAGCGATCGCATGTAAAGCGCTTCTAATGCCTCTGATAATTTACGTGAAGGCACTTTCGGCAAAATTTCTGTTTCTAGCTTTGTTGGTATGACGCCTTCGCGATTAATCGCCAGCCAGTTCATGACCTTTTGTTGAAGCGGAGACAAACCCTGAAACTGTTCCTCCAGTAATTCCCATAAATTATTAGAAACAGTACTGCCTTGTGCTAGAAATGCCCGAGCATCGCCAGCCCAAAGGGTCTTGATCGTGGTTGCGGCTAATTTGAGCGCCAGGGGGTTGCCACCGAAGTGATTAATGAGATCTTGACTCTGAGATGCTGTAGTTTCAAGACCTTGGGCAGCCAGAAGTTGTTGACCTTCAATTCCTGATAGTCCTTGTAACTGTAACGCTCGGATGGGAATATTTGTTCCTTCTCTTACAGCAAGACCGCTTGGTTTTTCGCGGCCCGTTAAAACAATGCAGCTCTGGTGCGCGTCATCACAGATGCGATCGAAGAGTTGACGATACTCCTCATATCCCACTTGATAATCCCCACTGCGATCGCCAGATTGCAAGATTGACTCAATATTATCGAGAATCAGCAAGCAACGTTTTCGTCTCAGCACTTCCATCAGGGCTGCAATGGAACTTTCGCCAGCCTCTGAATTGGTTAAGCTTGGTAAAATTTCGTCGAGCAAAGCATTGAGGGGTGGAGCTTGCCGTAAACTTCGCCAAACGTAGATATCAAAACGAGAGCGAACTTGTTGAGATAATCTCTCAGCAAGTGTGGTTTTACCAATCCCCCCCAGTCCAAAAATTCCAATCAAACGACAGGGCGTACCAATCCATGCTTCGAGCGTTTGTAAGTCTGTTTGCCGACCGTAAAAGGAAAGATTTTTCTCTTCTTGCGGCTTGATTCGATCTATATCTGCCTGATGTCTCCTGTCACGGAGCCTGTCAGAATTTCTCTTTAGAACGGTGCGGAAATTTTTTTTAGTAACACTTTCCCCCAATGCTTTGGTCAGCTTTCTCCAAATTTCCGCCCCCTCGCGTTTAATATGCTGTTCGCCATATGTAGTTTGCTCGGCAATTTGAGCATAGCTCAAGCCCTCCCAAACCAAATGAAAGATCTTTACTTGTAGATCGTCAAGGTATTCTGGCGCGATCGCGGTATCCACCAACTCAATAGCTTCTTCTAAATTCATCTCAGGAAGGACGTTAACTACATTTGCTTAAAAGACGACCCAAGAGTTTTTGGGGGATACCTTATGGATATAATTTAGAGCTTTGCCACGATCCGACGAGAGAAGATGCCCCTTTCTTAATCATTATTCATCAAACCTCTCCAAACTTGCTACTTTTTGCTACTTTTTGGTACTGCTAATCTCAAATGTTTTTTATAGAGTAGTTGTTGTAAATCATAACTTAAAAGTTTAGAAGACTTTCTTCTATGTTTCAAACTAACAAAGATTGGTTCTTCTGCATGATTTATTCTTCAAATTTTCAGAAGAAGTTAATAAGAAAAATGGCAAGAAAACTATCCATTGTTATTAGTGAGGAGATGTCACTAAGCGGTTACGAAGCTGGAGTTATGTATGACGTTCTTAAAGCAATTGCTACCTACAATGCCCAAGTGACAAGTGACGAACAGCGCATTGAAGTGGCTGTTGCTACAGATGCGGTGTCAGGTCACCCCCCTCTTCTAAATCATCTTTGTAACATTGAATCACAAAAGGAGCTACACAATAGCGCTCCTAGTAATGCTAGGGAAAAAAAAGTAAGTATGCATCAGCTACCTCACTTTAGGTTAAGCCTAAAAACCGTAAGTTCTCCTTGCTAAATATAGAAATTGAATGAGAAGGGAGAGACGTAAATCCTATCGATTAGTTTTCGGTTAGATACATTCGGTAATCGCAATTATTTCACCTTAATCATGAACCCCTTACAGTCGCTAATTGCATCTATTTCTGTTCTTTTCAACAAGAAACCCCTGAAAGATGTCAAGCAAGTTGTTTTAACCGAAGCGATTTCACTCGCCATCCAAAAAGAGCAACATGAAAAAGGTCCAGACCTGAGGCATCAGCATCCTAAAAGTCATGGGCTTCTGCATGGATCGTTTACGGTCTTGAGTAATATCCCCGATCGCTGCAAATTTGGGGTGTTTGCCACGCCTAAAACCTATCCGATTTGGGTTCGCTATTCTAACGGTTCGACGGCAAAAGAGCGAGGCGTATTTAAACCCGATCCCGAAGGTGATGTCAGGGGCATGGCGGTTAAACTCATGGATGTTGGCGGTCGCAAACTTTCAGATGACGAGCAACATACCCAAGATTTTATTCTTGCCAATTACCCCGTCTTTTTTCTCAAGGATGTTCAAGACTATGTGGACTTCGCTACGTTTAACGCCAAGCCTACCCCTGAGCTAAAAGAAAAGCTTACTCCTGCTTTTAAGCTTCTTCAGGCGATCGATGCCCAAAAGGTGGGGAATCCCCTCCTTATCCGTTACTGGAGTACGACTCCTTACAAACTTGGGTCTACTCCGATTAAATTTTTAGTAAAACCCCATAAACCAGAAGTTCCCCCTGATTCCCTTCCTGATTCCCCTAACTATCTGCGCGAAGCGATGGTTAAATTTTTTGCCACTACAGAAGAATCGGTCAAATTTGACTTTCAAGTTCAGTTTTATGTTGACGACGTCAAGACGCCTGTTGAAGACCCGACCAAAGAATGGCATGAGGCTGATTCCCCACCAATTACGGTTGCCACGATTGAAATTCCCAAGCAAGCCTTTGACTTTGACGAACGTAAGCGATTGGATGAGGGTCTGTCATTTAATCCTTGGCATGCCCTGCCCGATCATGAGCCCCTAGGCAGCATCAATCAGTCGCGCAGGAAAATTTATAAAGACAGTGCAAAACACCGCCGCGAGTACATGCAAGGACGCTCTAAAGAACCTCAACCCTACTCAGTCATTCACGATGACCCTAAATAACAAGTGGAGAGACTAGAGGCGATCGCTTTCCTCAATCTGAATGACCCTCATGGCGGAGCCAATAACAATATGAAACCTTATCTTCCCCAAAACGATCCAGAGCCCCAACAGCGCCGCAATTATCTCAGCCACCAACAACAGGCCTATCGGTTCGACTATGACTTTCTGTCGCCTCTGGTATTCCTGCAAGAAGTCCCTGCTGTTGAGAATTTTTCAGCGAAATATATTGCGGAGCGGGTACTCGCCACCGCTGAGATCCTGCCCAATATGCTGGCAGCAAAAGGGAGGGATTTTCTAGATCCGTTTGACGAGCTACAGGATTATGAGGATTTATTTACGGTCTTGCCCTTACCCAAAGTTGCGAAAGTCTATCAAACCAATAGCTCCTTTGCCGAGCAAAGACTTTCGGGGGCGAATCCCATGGTGATTCGTTTATTGCAAGCAAACGATCCTCGCGCCGAAGTTTTAAAGAAGATTCCTAGTTATAAAAAAGAATTTGAGCCATTATTCGATGTTCCCAAAGAATTAGCGAATGGGAATATTTATATTGCCGATTACACGGGAACCGATGCAAACTATCGCGGGCCTGCTTTGGTGCAGGGGGGAACCCATGAAAAGGGTAGAAAATATTTGCCAAAACCACGGGCGTTCTTTTGGTGGCGACAAACGGGCATTCGCGATCGCGGCAAGCTCGTACCGATCGCCATTCAATTAGAGATCGCTCCTGACAGCCATGTTTATACGCCTTTCGATCGCCCCCTCGATTGGCTGTTTGCAAAATTTTGCGTTCAGATCGCTGATGGCAATCACCATGAGATGAATTCTCACTTGGGGCGAACGCATGTGGTGATGGAGCCGATCGCGATCGGCACTGCCCATCATCTGGCAGAAAACCACCCCCTTAGCTTGCTGCTCAGACCCCATTTTCGGTTTATGTTAACCAACAACCATCTTGCCCAAGAGCATCTAATCAATCCTGGGGGAGATGTCGATGAGCTGTTAGCAGGTACTTTGGCAGAGTCTTTAGAATTAGCCAAAGATGCCTATGAGGGCTGGAATTTACGCGACTTTGCATTTCCCACAGAAATCAAAAACAGAGGATTAGACGATCCCGATCGCCTACCCCACTACCCCTATCGGGATGATGGCTTGCTTTTATGGAATGCGATCTATACCTTTGTGTTTGGCTATCTCAACTATTTCTACCCAACGACACAAGCGATCGTGGATGATTCCGAACTCCAAGCTTGGGCAAGGGAATTGTCAAGCCCTAAAGAAGCCAATGGAGGAAAAGTCAAGGGCATGCCCGATCGCATTGATACGGTGACCCAACTGGTTGAAATTGTGACTGCGATCGTTTTTACCTGTGGTCCACAGCATTCAGCCGTGAACTTCCCTCAGTATGAATATATGGCTTTTGCGCCAAATATGCCTTTAGCCGCCTATAGAAATATGCCCGAGCCTCATGAACTAATTACGGAGAAGGAAATCCTCCAATTGCTTCCCCCTTACAAGCGAACTGCTGACCAGCTAAAAACGCTTTACAGTTTGGCAGCTTATCGGTATGACCGATTGGGCAACTACGATAAATCCTTTCAGGAACTCTACCATGAGGACTATAGGGACATCTTCGCAGGGACTCCCATTCTCGATTTGCTCCGACAATTTCAACAGGATCTGAATGCAGCGGAACAGGAGATCGATGCCGACAATCAAAAGCGCATCGTGCCCTATCCCTTTCTTAAACCTTCTCTAGTACTCAATAGCATCAGTATTTAGACTTTATGGGGAATGGAAGCATGAGTACGCTTCCCAATTCTCTAATCCTCTCTATGAAGATTAGAGCGCGAAAGTAAACAAATATTGAATATTTTTTAATCAATTATGACAACTACTCTTCTTGAAAACCAAGGTAAAGTTCGGTCTCTAGGAAAGGTTCAAGCAAAAACAAGAGTTAAGTCCCTAGATAAGATTCAGATGAAAACGCAGGTTAAGCCCCTAGATAAGATTCAGACTAATGGACGCAATCTACATTACGAAACCTTTGGCAATCCATCCGACCCGGCAGTTCTCTTGATTTGCGATCTTGCTTCGCAATGCCTAAGCTGGTTCCCATATTTTTATGAACCCATCGTCGAACAAGGCTACTATGTCATTCGCTTCGATCATCGAGATATTGGTTTATCTGATTGGGTTGACCCTCGTGAGTGGCAGTCAAATCCCTACAGCATTGAAGATATGGCTAAAGATACCATTGGTCTTCTCGATGCCTTACATATAGAGAAAGCCCATATTATCGGTGCGTCGATGGGAGGCATGATTGCTCAGCGTATCGCGATTAGTCATCCTACTTATGTGCATACGCTCACCTCTATGCTCTCTGCTGCTGAAGCTAGCAAACTTAAGTTCAATCTCAGCCTTCTTCCTGCTTTTGATGCATTTAGGCCTCCTTTAGAGGTGCACCTCAAGTTTTGGTCTATGCTGGCTGGAACTCGCTATCCATTTGACTGCAAACCCTATCAAGATTTGTACCATGAAGGCTTTGTAACGCGCCAAGGCTATAATCCTCAGTGCTTTATTCACCATCTTGCGGCAGTTCAGCTTTCTGGTACGCGCCTCCACGAACTGGGACGGATTCAAGCTCCTACAATGGTTGTGCATGGAACCGAAGATCCCCTGATTTCTGAAGCCCATGCCTCAGTCTACGCACAGGAGATTCCTAAAGCGACCTATTTAGCTCTAGATGGCGTGGGGCATGAAATCCCAGAGCCAATTGCTCCCACCGTTCTATCTGCAATTTTTAACCTTTTCTCAAAGATATAAAATCATCTAAACATCATCGTCTAGACACCATCGTTCTAATCGTTGAAACCATGGGGAACGGATTCCCAAAATGATTGCTAACGCAGGCAGTAAGGCCAACTGTCCGACAACACCGAGGGAAGAGCCAAGGGTTGCCATGGATAAGATACCTGACTGCGCCCGTTCAAACAGCACGATCGCTAAAACAACCAGTAACCCAGCGATCGTGACAACCGTTCGCCTTGGAATATTGCCAATTCTAATTTGTAAGGGTTGTCTCAGCCAAGCTACGCCCCATCCTCCCAAACGCCCCACACTAGTCAGCACTAGGGAAGGTTCGATCAGTTCTGGCAAAAATAGAAGTGCAAACCAAAAGCTCGGTTGCAGTCCTAAACTGTAGACTGGGAAAAGACTGGCACGTAATTCTAAATAGCGACTGTAGAGCATTGCCACTAACCATTGCAACAAAAACTGAGGGATGCTCAGCACATATTGCGGGTTCCTTACCAGTTCATCCACACTACCGAGAATATTGGTAAGTCCATAGGCAAGCAAAATTAAGGTACCGTACAAAAGCACTAGTCCCAAGGCGGAAGTTAATTTCTTAGGAACGTTCAATGCATAGTTCGCGATTGGTAGCAACGCCGCACAGAATAAGGCAAAATTGCTTGCCCATATGCCTGCGATCGCACCCGTAATCCCTAAAAGCAACCACAAGCCCGCGATCGCAGCGATCGACCAGCTAACCAGATATTTCCATTGAGATGGCGACCTCATCCCTAAACCTTGAATAGCATAGGCACTGGTTGCCAAACCTCCCAGAAATGTTGTGACCAAACCCAGTACGTAAACAGGAGCGATCGGAGGTAACGGCTGTTTGGGTAGGTTAAACGCTTGAGTCGCCCAGTTCGCGACTTCCTCTATTAAAAGAGGGTCGTAGGGTTCGATCAAATGATCTACGGTTGGCGATACGGCAAAACGACGGGCTCGACCCTTGGCAAAATCACCCACCGTCTGAAATTCGGCGATCGCGCTTCCTGTGGCTTCGCGTAACATCTCGCGCATCAAACGGGGTGGGTGGAACTGTTCGTACAGACCTCCTCCAATTAGTAAATTGGGTGGTGCGATCGGATTCGCATCGCCTCGCATTCCTAGGACAATGGTGGCGATCGTGCGGCTATCCACCCCAGCCAAATTTAGGGCTGTCGCACCGCCCATCGAATGTCCGCCAATACCAATCTGTTGTGGATCTAGATTCTTTTTGTAAGCCCTGACAAAAGCGACAACGGCTCTGGCATCATCCAAATTCTTGTCCTCAGAAAAGGGGCGGGCATAGGATTCGCCAAAGCCCCCCGAATCGTAAGCAAGGGCAGCGACCCCATGCCGCGCCAATTCGATCGCGAGGGGAGCCATCATTTCTTTGGTAGAGCTAACCCCATGACAGAGCAAAACCACTGGGTACTTTGCCAGATCTGATTTCAGGGGGGAGGATGGGGTGTATAACTTACCGACAAGGCTGCGGTTTGCATCGATCGGAATTTTTAGAGTTTCTAACTGCACCATGCTGGAGGAGTTACCCATCCAGCAAAAAAATAATCCGACACAAAGAACCAGACAGCTAACTATAAATCCCTTGCGATCGAGCATGCTAGGACTTCCCCTGATTTTGCATGTGAAGCTACCCCCAAAAAACACTAAAAGCAAAGCACTAGAGGTATAAACCCACTCTATGATTAATTGGTGAAACTTGTTACAGACAAGATTTAACTCTTAAGGTTTTGACAGCGATCATTTTGCTCTGCTAGTCTGACTTAATCTGACTCAAAAATAGGTAAGCAAAACAGTGGATATTCAGATTGGGCGTGGTAAAACGGCGCGGCGAGCCTATGGCATTGACGAAATCGCTCTAGTACCAGGGAACATTACACTCGATCCCAATGTTGCCGATACATATTGGGAAATTGGCGGTATTCAACGAGAGATCCCGATTATTGCCAGTGCTATGGATGGCGTTGTGGATGTTGAGATGGCAGTACGGCTCTCCGAATTGGGAGCCCTTGGTGTGATTAATCTTGACGGCATTCAAACTCGCTATGCTGATACTGCACCAATTCTCGATAAGATTGCCTCTGTTGGCGTGACCGAGTTTGTCGGCTTGATGCAACAACTCTATGCCGAACCTGTCAAGCCTGAATTGATTCAGAAACGGATTCGCGAGATTAAAGATCGTGGTGCGATCGCTTGTGCCAGTAGCACCCCCGCTAATGCTGAAAAGTATGGCGAAATCGCAGCAGCAGCAGGCTGCGATATCTTCTTTCTGCAGTCTACGGTTGTTTCCACCACACATATCGCTCCAGAAGGGCTACAATCCCTTAATCTAGAAGAATTTTGCCGTAAGATGCCGATTCCTGTAGTGATGGGCAACTGCGTCACCTACGAAGTAACCTTACAACTACTCAATGCTGGCGCTGCAGGTATTTTGGTTGGCATTGGACCTGGCGCTGCCTGTACTTCGAGAGGCGTACTGGGTGTGGGTCTACCGCAAGCAACGGCGATCGCTGACTGTGCCGCAGCTAGAAACGACTTTTTCAAGCAAACTGGAAAATACGTTCCGATTATTGCCGATGGAGGTTTAATTACAGGTGGCGATATCTGTAAGTCGATCGCTTGTGGTGCTGACGGTGTCATGATCGGTTCGCCCTTTGCTAGAGCCAAAGAAGCTCCGGGGCGCGGCTTTCACTGGGGGATGGCAACACCTAGCCCTGTTTTACCTCGCGGTACGCGCATTCGTGTCGGCACGACGGGCTCGATCGAGCAAATCTTGCGCGGACCGGCTGGGCTAGACGATGGCACGCATAATCTGCTAGGCGCACTCAAAACCAGTATGGGAACCTTAGGGGCAAAAACCCTCAAGGAAATGCAGCAAGTAGAAGTTGTGGTCGCCCCCTCCTTGCTCACAGAGGGCAAAGTCTATCAAAAGGCACAGCAGCTTGGTATGGGCAAGTAAGGCTAACTCTCAGGCGATCGAAAATGGCGATCGCCCATAAACACTTAGCAAGATTGTGAGATTGGGGTGATACATATCACCCTTTTGTCTTATAAAATTAGGAGTTAATCTTAAGATAGAGACTGACTTCTAAGTATTTCTACGCAAATAGTTTATAACTTGCGGTAGAAGAAGTTTCAAGGTAAAGAAAGTATATTAGCTTACATAAAATATTTGCTCTTTAGTAAATTTGATAAGCCGCCATGACATCCACAAAAACATCTCCTTTACGTGTTTTAGTGGTTGATGACCACGAGTTGACCAGATGTACGTTAAAGCTTGCACTTTCTCGTCAGTCATATATTAAAGCTGTAGAAGTGGCAAGCAACGGCAAAGAAGCGATCGCCAAAGCCCAAAAATGTAATCCCGACCTGATCGTGATGGATTTACATATGCCAGTAATGGATGGGTGGGCAGCCTCTAGTTATATTAAAAGTCAATATCCCGACATTAAAATTGTTGCCTACTCTGCGGCAGAGGGCGGTAAAGCTCGTGCCACAGAGAATGGAGCGACAATCGATGCCTTCTGTGACAAGGGGGCTTGTACCCTCAGCTTGTTAGAAACAATTAAGAACGTTGTTTAAGACTGTGGATTGAGAACTATCGTTCTACCTTCTGTAGGATAGCTAGGACAGCTATCCTATTTCTATGCTTACACTTTATAGTTCGCTACTTCCTTTTTGCTCAGTCAGCAACTTTGCAGCGATCGCACCGCCAATAAATCCAAACAGATGACCTTCCCAAGAGATACCGACTTGACCAGGTAGTACGCCAAAAATTAAGCCGCCATACATCATGCCAACAACGATTGACAAGGTGATTCCTACGATACTGCGTTCAAAGTAGCCTCGAAATAGTAAATATCCCAAGTAGCCAAAGATCATGCCACTGGCACCAATGTGGATAGCAGGTCTACCAAATGCCCATGTCCCAGCACCGCTAATAAAGGCTGAAATTATAGAAACGGCAAAAAAGTCTTTAGTTCCCCGCAACATCACCAACCATCCCAAGATCAAAAAAGGAACGGTATTGGCGGCAACGTGAGCAAACCCAACGTGTAAAAAGGGCGCGAACAAAATTCCTCTCAACCCTACGATCGTGCGAGGAAGGATGCCAAAATAATCGAGAGAGCCTCTTAAAATCACATCGACAATCTCTAAAGCCCAAATAATTGCTACAAATCCCCCCAAAATTGTGGCTTGAGTTTTGATCTCTGCACCCAGCGATCCTATTTTTTGCCGCATGATTTAATCTCCATACTTAACAAAACTAAGTTCTAGAAAGGTTTATAAGCCCTAATATACTCGAACCAAAGAATTCGTAGACTGAACTCAAGCCAAACAACTTTTTAAGCAAGTCAATAGGGTGTGAATTTGTGCAGTCGTATGGGTTGCCATGAGGGTAAGGCGAATGCGAGCAGTCGGCACGGTGGGAGGACGAATCGCTGGGGCAAAAATTCCCTGCTGTTTGAGGTATTCTGCCACTTTAAGGGTTTGCTCGGTATCTCCTACCTTGAGCGCGATAATCTGTGAGGCGAGATCGGAATTCGGGGCGATCGCTTTTATGGTTCCCAAGCCTTGCTTTAAAATCGCGAGATTATTCCAGAGTGCCTCGCGGCGTTGTGGTTCCTTTTGCACGATTTCGATCGCTTTCAGTGCTGCTGCCGTATCCGCAGGCGAAAGCCCCGTCGTATAAATCCAAGTGCTGGCACGATTGCGTAAAAAATCAATGAGTTGGGCTGAGCCTGCCACATAGCCGCCCAAACTACCTAAGGCTTTGCTCAAGGTTCCTACTTGAATTAATGGCTGGTGAATTCCCATAGCATTGACGACGCCCGCACCGCGATCGCCAAAGACGCCTGTGCCATGGGCTTCATCCACCAGTACCATGCAATTGTATCGATCCGCCAAATCCATAATTCCAAGCAGAGGACAAACATCTCCATCCATGCTAAATACGGTATCGGTGGTAATCAGGCATCGACGATGTAAATGGCGGTGTTGCGCCAAGTGGGTGGCTAAATCCTCAAGGTCATTATGGGCGTAATGAATTACCTTCGCACCGCTGAGCGTTGCCCCCTGTTTGAGACAAGCGTGATTATAGGTATCGGACAAAATCAAATCTCTAGCACCAACCACTGCCGCGATCGCCCCCAGATTTGCCAAATAGCCAGAACTAAAGACCAAAGCCGCTTCTGTCTGTTTGAACGCCGCGATCGCCTGTTCTAACTGGGCATGTAATGCCAAATGCCCCGATACCAATCGCGAACCCGTTGCCCCCGTACCGTAAGTTTCTGTGGCGGCGATCGCCGCGTCGATTAATCGGCGATCGCCTGCTAGACCCAGATAGTTATTGCTGGCAAACATCAACATGTCTCGCCCTGCCATATGGACGACGTCATCTGCTCGACTGGCGACAACTTGCGGCGATCGATACCAGTGAGCTTGATGGATAGTCTGCATGGAACGATCTATCCATTCATAGGCATGGGTCATATTAGGGCAATGTAAATTCCCGTTTGCGCAGTTCTTCTTCTAGCTTAGATAGATTTTGGCGATCGAAGACTGTGATCTGCCCAGAATTGGCACGCCCCGTATCGTTGTGTAATATTTCTATCCAATAGGCAAATTTTTCACCTAAGCGCAATTCACCTCTGAGGGCAGCAATCAAGGGACGGCTGTTTTCCACCCGCGATCGCTTGACCATATCAGCCGTCGGATAAGCATAGGTAACTTTTGCCTTACTAAAATCCCGCATCACCTCAGCGCCATAAATAGAACGCAGTGCCTCTTCCAATCGACTGCGGGTAACGCCATTGATAATGTCAAAAAAGCTAATTTGTTCGCTACGAATGGTATTGGCATCACCAGGGAGTTCAGCTAATCCCGGTAACAAGACACTCGCCTGAAACTGAAAGCGACGGGCAGCCGTATCGCTCTTGCGGATTAATAACCTTTCCCCTCTTTGGGGCTTGAGCGCAGGATGCACCTTGATCCAATCAGCAACTTGTTCGGGGGTTTGTCCTGGTAATGCATCGGCGGCATTTATATTACGAAAAGAAACAGAACCAATTCCCCATGATGGGATGAATAAAGCAAGCACCATTGCCGTAGTCGGCGCAATTAAGCTATGAATTTTGTTAATTTTAAATTTCACGTCCATCCTCCACACCAGATCGAGCAGCCAGGCAATATGAATGGGTCAAAGGATAGCATGCCTGGTCAAATTTGCTACGTTTTTTTCTGGCTTTTTCTAGCTATTTAGGTCAAATCCTCCCCTTTCCTGCATCCAACGACGAGCACCAAAATATTTGCAAGAGTAAGAGGCAACGGCAGCAGCTTTGGTGAGTGCCTTGGCAAAGGGTGATTCTCCTGCCTGTAGCTCAGGGAGTTCATTCAAAATGTAATGGCAAAAGGCTCCATGCATAATATCCCCAGCGCCAAGGGTATCTTTGGCATCGATCGCGGCGATCGGAATCTCCCCTTGAATTTCCCCATCTTGGCTACGACTGAAATATTGAATTGGCTCAGCCCCATTGGTAATGGCAATATGCGGAATCCCTAAATCCCTGAGATATCCGATCGCCTCAAGACTACTCTGGCAATTGGGGGGATAAAAATTTGCGGAACAGATGACATAATCGGCAAAGGGCAAGACCTGCTCAAAGCCTACTTTCCAGCTTCCCCCATCAATCACAACAGGAATACGGCGCGTTTGTGCAGACTTAGCAACTTCTAGACTCACAGCCATCTGATGCCCATCAATCAACACTATTTCCATCTCTGGTAGGATATCGGTCAGCACGTAGGTAGGCATGTCCTGGGCGCTTACCTGTTGCTTGACTGCATTGATCGAAACCAACGATCGCTCTCCCGTTCCATCGATCACATTTACCGAAGAGATGCTGGGGGGCGTAGTCAGGGTAGGGGCAAGATCGGCGATCGCCACATCATAGAGCTTTAAATCTTCTTTAATCAAATTGCTGATGGGATGAGAGCCAATTGCTGTCGCTAGGGTGGGGTAGTTGCCTAAATAGCTAAACGCCACTGCCGCATTGGTTGCAGGACCGCCAACCGAAACCATGTGATCTTTGGCAACGATTTTTTGATTGGCATCGGGAGGACGATCTACAAGATAAACCGTATCCAATGTCACCAATCCAATAAATAAACCCCACCTACTCATTGCCATTTAGCCTCTGTAAAGTGTAGTCCATAGCATCATAGGCGATGCCCCTGTAGATATATCAAGTTGAAATTGAATTACCAGACTTAGCGTCGTTATTTAGAAGAGCCATAAATTCCTCTCTATTGTTCGGTTTGAGTCACCGCAATTATCTTTTTCGCAAATTCACGATTATTCAGTAATAATTGGCTCAAACACACCTTAATTTGTTAGATTTATTTAAATCTGTAATGTATATGGCATTTAAGCACCCAACCTTTTCCTACTCTGGACTCCAGACAACAGGGTGTTTAAACATGTCTCAGAATTTAAATTTTTGTGTTATAGAAATCCGAGATACTTGTATACAAAAGCCTTGAAAAAGAGCAATCTAAATCTTTGGCGACGCTGAGAGTTTTTTGTATTTATGAATAATTCTTAGTGATTTCATGAATAGATTCTGTCATTTTTATAAGCGATTTCCATAAATCAATCCTAAAATCTGTAAACACAAAGTAAGATTAACTATCTATCCCTGACCAAACAGGAGTTTGCTAGGAGCGTCGTTGCCATGATTCAAGAGACACAGTCTCTTAAGAGTGATATTTCAGAGCGTGTGCAGGTAGGAATCTTGCACTCACTGAGCGGCGACATGGCAGTTCGGGAATCTCCCCTCAAAGATGCTGCGCTGATGGCGATCGCAGAGATTAACCAAGCAGGAGGGGTATTAGGAAAAATCATTGAGCCGAGGGTTGTAAATGGAGGCTCCTATACATCGCAGTTCACCTTTCAGGTAAAGAAACTACTTACAGAAACTCCTATCACGACAATATTTGGTGGCTGGACTTCTACAGAGCGTAAAGCAGTGCTGTCCATACTGGAAGAACATAACGCGCAGTTATGGTATCCACTGCATTATGAAGGGTTAGAATGCTCGCCCCATATCTTTTATACGGGTGTTTGCCCTAATCAACAGGTTCAGCCTGCGGTCAGTTGGTTGCTCCAAAATCAGGGTCTCCGCATCTATTTGCTTGGTTCCGATAGTGTCTACTCTCGTACGGTCAACAAAATTATCCAAGCACAACTCAAGCAGCAGGGTGCGACCTTACTAAAAAAGAGTCACGTTACTAAAGAAGATCTCGACTTTAGCGATCGCATTGAGCAAATCAAGCAGCTCCAACCAGATGCTGTGATTAGTACATTGTTGGCAGAAAATAGCCGTGAATTTTATCAGCAATATCACGAAGCTGGGATTACTGCCGAAATGATTCCGATCGTGTCATTTTGTCTGACCGAAATGGAACTGCAAACAATTCCCCCCGCAGCGATCGTCGGTCATTATGCTAGCTGGAACTATTTTCAGACTTTAGAGACTCCTCAAAACCAAGCATTTATTCAGAACTTTCAGGCAAGATATGGCG
Source organism: Tumidithrix elongata BACA0141 (assembly GCF_036349135.1). NCBI lineage: Bacteria > Bacillati > Cyanobacteriota > Cyanophyceae > Pseudanabaenales > Pseudanabaenaceae > Tumidithrix > Tumidithrix elongata. Next base: position 35,224 of record NZ_JAZBJZ010000011.1, on the reverse strand, counting down.
AAGATCGAGTCGTTAATGCGGCAGTTCAGTCAGCCTACGCCCAGATCTATCTATGGAAACAAGCCGTAGAAACTGCCCAGTCCTTTGATGTTTTGTCAGTACGTCAGGCTGCTTATGGGCAAACCTATCTTGCTCCTAGTGGAACCATACAAATAGTTCCCAATCAACACATTCGCTCCGATTGTCATATTGGGAAAGTTCGCTCCGATGGGCAATTCCAGATCGTACATACGGTAAATGCCATTCCACCCTTACCTTGGCTCGGCGTCGAAGAACTGAATTTCGGGGCTTCTACGGTTGTGATGGAGATGTTAGCCGAGACAACCCGAGGCATGCAGCTAAGCTGGCAACTTGAGAAAGAAGCGAATGAGTTAGAAGGAATGATCGACAGGCTCATTCATGGTGCCAAGGGAGAAGGCAGACATCAGCTTGCCCCTGAAATTACCCGTGCGGCAATGTCCAAGTTGATCAAAGCCCACGAGCGACTACAATTAGCCCAAGCTGAACTGCTTAAAGTAGAAGTAGAGCTAAAAGAAACCAACGAGGATTTAGAACGTCGGGTAGAAGAACGCACAGCGCAACTACAGCAGTTAATCACAGAGCTTCAGGCAGAAGCAGCCGATCGCTTGGAAGCAGAGCAGTTGTTACAAGAAAGCCAAAAGCAACTAGAGGCGATCGCAGCTAATGTGCCAGGTGTTGTCTATCGCGCAGTTTTACATGCGGATGGCAATGTCTCTATGCCCTACATCAGCCCTAGGACACAGGATATCTTTGGGTTAAGTTCTACGGAAGTAATGGAACACCTAGAATGGGTGTTTGATATGGCACATCCAGAAGATCGGGCGGCACTCAATGAAATAGTGATGCGCTCAGCCGAAGAATTGACACCTTTTGACCATGAATATCGCTCGTCTAGTCTATTTCCAAACATTAAGTGGGTGCGAATCTTCTCTCAACCTCACCGCACAGAAAATGGTGATGTCGTGTGGGATGGTGTGATTGTTGATATTACGCAACAAAAGCATAATGAGGAACTTCTACGGCAAGCGGAAGAGAAGTATCGAAGTATCTTTGAGAATGCGATCGAAGGAATTTTTCAAGCGAATTTTGATGGCTGTTACATTAGCGCCAACCCAGCCTTGGCAGAGATCTATGGCTATGATTCTCCTAGTGAGTTGCTCTCTTGTGCGATCGACCATCCCAGTTGTCTATTCGTAAGTGCAGATCGCTATCGGGACTTTGCCATCAAGATTAACGAACAAGGCTCTGTGACCGAATTTGAAGTAAGGGTCTATCGCAAAGATAAAAGTGTAATCTGGATTTCCATTAACGCGAGTCTCGTTAGGGATCCCAATGGTACCCCCCTTTATTATGAAGGTATTGTCCAAGATGTCACCGAACGAAAATGTGTCGAAAATGCCCTCAAAATCGAACAGGAAAAGTCAGAACGTCTGTTGCTCAATATCTTACCTCAGCAAATTGTGCAACAGCTAAAGCTTGGTTCTGGCTCGATCGCCACCCGTTTTGAAGAAGTTACGATTCTATTTGCGGATATTGTAGACTTTAGCGGTTTGGCAGCACGGGTTCCCGCCGCAGAACTAGTTAACTTGCTCAATCAAATCTTCTCAGCTTTCGATCTTTTAGCAGATAAATACGGTCTAGAAAAGATCAAAACCATTGGGGATGCCTACATGGTTGTGGGAGGATTGCCTACCCACCATCCCGATCACGCAGTATTGGTAGCTGAGATGGCGATCGCCATGCAACAGGAAATAGCACGTTTCCATCGAGATGATGGCACACCATTTCGACTGAGGATTGGGATTAATACAGGGCCTGTCGTTGCGGGTGTGATTGGCATTAAAAAATTTATCTATGACCTCTGGGGAGATGCGGTCAATATTGCCAGTCGTATGGAATCTCAGGGCTTAGCAGGTAGCATTCAGGTGACGGATTGCACCTATCGTATACTCTGCGATCGCTATGTATTCGAGCGACGTGGTGTAATTGCCATCAAAGGGAAAGGCGAAATGATTACCTACATGCTCAAGGGTAAGCAGCATACCTCTGACGAGAAATTTCTAGAACCCCCTACAGAAAAAACGATCCAATAATCAACGCTCTTTCTCACAAAAGACCTGCGATTGCGAAGGCATTTCTTGGGGGCACTCTTGTAAATATTCTGTGAAATTCAACGCCTAAAGCCTTGAAAGTGGTCTCAACATCCCCCGAGTGGTTAAGCTTATGGGGGGATGTTTCCAGCTTAACCTCAACATTATTGTGTTAATAGCGGGAAAAAAGTTTATACAAATAAAAAGTGTTGAGCATAGTTAGCTAAGACGATCGCGAGCGATCGCTTCCTCTGTCCAGTAGGGGACTAGTCCATCTCTAATCCGCTAATTCAGGGAGAAGTCAAGGATAATGTGCCGACGAAATGGGCTAAATCAATTACCCAAGCAATCTTAATTTTTAGTTCTTTTTGACTTGGCTTGTCATAGCAACTAATTCAACCATACGAATAAGGAGTAAATCATGCGTGAATCTGTAAGAGTATTAGAACCTGTAGGACTGATGGACAGCAATGGAAGCGCTCAGGTTCGTAGAGAGGTAGCTGATTTACTCGATGTTGGTGTAGAAGCACTTTTGATTGACTTTAAGAATATTACCTTTATAGACAGCTCGGGTCTTGGCACATTGGTTGCCATATTAGTACGCGCACGGTCAAAAAGAACGAACCTCTATCTCTGTTCGCTCAACGATCAAGCCAACATTCTGCTTGAACTAACAAAAATGGATAAGGTCTTCAATATCTTTCCCGATCGCGCCACCTTCGATCGCGAGATTGAAAATTCCAAATCGCTTGTGTAATCTTCAAAGAGAGCTGAGTGTTTGAAGTAAAGAGTTACAACTTCAACACTACAGCCCTCATCAAAACTTAACCCCATTAGTAGGTTTAATGCGAATTTGGGGTAAGCATTATGGGTGAAACATTCAGATACATTAAGCCAAGAACTCTCTAGGATCGGTGATATGACCCGTTAGAGCAGATGCTGCTGCTGTGTAGGGAGAAGCCAAGTAAATCTGTGCTTGTTTGTTACCCATGCGACCGGGGAAGTTGCGATTGGTTGTGGACACGCATACCTCAGGTTCGTTTAAACGTCCAAAGGTATCTTGAGGCCCACCCAAACAGGCAGCACAAGAGGGAGCCGCAGGTTCGATACAGCCCGCCTGTAGGAAGATTTCAGATAGCGTCATGCCGTCAATTTTATGGGCAAATAGATCTTCATAAACCTTTTGAGTAGCAGGCACGAGATAGGTGGGAACCTTAACCTGATGTCCTTTCAGCAACTTGGCAGCATTGATAAAGTCCGTAATCTTGCCACCCGTGCAGGAACCAATGTAAACGCGATCGCATTTGACATCTTTACATTCACTGACAAGGGCGCGGTTATCTGGCGAGTGGGGCTTTGCCACCACAGGTTCTAGCTTGGAAACATCGTAGTGCTTGACGTAATAATGCTGGGCATCGGGATCGGCGTAGAGGGGTTGGAAAGGCTTGTCTGTACGGGCTTTGACATAATCAAAGGTGGTTTGATCGGGTGCAATCACGCCATTTTTACCGCCTGCCTCGATCGCCATGTTGCAGAGGGTCATGCGTTCTTCCATGGTCATTTTGGCGATCGCCTCACCATCAATTTCCAAAGCTCGATAGTTGGCACCCGCAACACCAATATCGCCAATCACATGCAAAATTAAATCTTTCGCGAGTAAATAGGGTGGCAACTCCCCATCAAAGGTAAATTTCATCGTGGCAGGCACTTTGAGTAATAGCTTGCCCGTACCCATCACAAAAGCAGCATCTGTATTGCCGATACCTGTGGCAAATTCTCCAAATGCACCCGCATTACAGGTGTGAGAGTCGGTGCCAAATAGAACTTCCCCTGGGCGCGTGTGTCCTTCTTGGGCGAGGGCAACGTGACATACGCCCTTGTAATCTGGGTTGGCTTTGAAATTTGATAAATCGGTGATGTCGTAGAAATATTTAATTTGCTGTTCTTTGGCAAAGTCTCGCAAAATATCGACGTTGCGGTTGGCGCGAGCATCTGCCGTAAAAATATAGTGATCGGGAATCAACACGATCTTCTCTTTATCCCAAACCTTGGCATCGGCGCCAAATTCTTTTTTAAATACGCCAATTGTGCCGGGCCCGCAGACATCGTGGGTCATCAGCAGGTCTGCATTCACCCAAATATTTTCGCCGGGGCTAACTGTACTGCGTCCCGCCGCCTTTGCCAAAATCTTCTCGGTGAGTGTCATGCCCATAGTTGTGATGCCTTCTTCGATTATGTTGAAAATTACAGTAAAAATTACCTAGAAATTGTCGATCGCTGCTTAGAGATTAAGCATTTAAGAGATTCCCAGCAAACAAGTTACTCAATCCTATGTAGGAGCATTGCCCCCTCTCTGTAGAATCTAACCCCCACAAAGGGATTTTTCCTACAGGATATGGTACAGATTTTCTGGATTGCCTTCATTATAGAAAATATTTGAGGATCTCCGATGTAATCTCTGTTTCACCATTTGGATCGAGCCGCGCATTCTCTAAAGCAGGTGGTACTAGCGGGTCAGTCAGAAATTGCCAATCTCCCTCATAAAATTCGGCGGGCGAGATAATCAAATGGTGGGTGTAATCGCGTACTCCTGCAATCAGGGTCTCCGCTTCAATAAAGCCTTCGCGGGTAAGACAGACAATAGGGATGCCCACGCGACAAGCTTCAGACAGCGTGCCGTAGCCCGGTTTGGTAATTAGGCGATCGCAAACTCCCATCAAGTCCACTGGACGCAGCCCATTCCGACCAACGCGGGTTAAATTGGGCAGATCGGGGGCATTGAGGTCAAAGGTAATAAACTGCCACTCTGGAAAGTGGGCAAGATTGTCATAGGGAATTTGGCTGAGACTCAAGCCTCCAAACGTTAGCATTGCCGTCGGTCGATCGCGATCGAGTTGAAACTTCTCGCGCATTTCCTCAGGCGTATAGCGCGGCGATCCCCCCGTGAGTCCCACATCTTGAATGTGAGGAAATGATGACATGGGCTCGTGGAAGGGTAGGCGGAACAGGCGATCGCATTGGCTATACAGCCCAGACATCCAGTCAGCGATCGCCAGAAACTCACCATCTAGGTCGTGACTCCAATCGCGATAGATAAAATCCCAGCCGAAATTACCTGCCATCCAACAGGGCACACCTGCTGACTTGGCAAGCTGCGTCGCTAGCGGTGGCATATCGGCAAAAATCAGATCGACGGGGTTCGCTTCAAAAAATTCCCGCTCTGCTTCCAAAATTTCAGCCTGATGCTGCTGAATATATTGCAGTTTGCTCAGGGTGGTGTGTTTGTCAATGTGCAGACTGTCAGCTTGAATGACACCGATATCAAAGGTGCGATCGCGCAAAACAAAATCTCCCAAAATGTACTCCTCTAGGAGCCATTGGGGGGCACTGGTGGCGATAACGATCGCAATTTCAGGGTTTTGGCGCTGAATTTCCGCTAAAACGGCAGCGGTACGAGTAGCGTGTCCGAAACCATGATTGGTAATGGCAGCATATAACGTAGGCATAGATTCATATTTTAGCGGTGTTGTTGCCCCATTTTGAATATTACTTACTTTAAATTTTGGAGATTCTACGTCCATGTCACGCAAGGTGCGTGATTCTATTCCAACCACTTACTGAGGATGTAGCGATCTTGCTGTTTAAAGCCTTTTTTGATGTAAAACCTGTGCGCGATCGCATTCCGATGATCGACAAGCAAATGCATCACAGGCATATTCATGCTCTGGCAAAAATCCTCTAAAAACCGAAACACCTCTTTACCAATGCCCTTGCCGCGATGGGGCGATCTCAAAAACAACTCATCTACCATGGCATTGCGTCCGTGGGTTTCTAGGCTATAGGTGAAAATGAGCGCCACATAACCAGCCAGATGTTTCTGCGTTTCGCTATCCTCATCATAAATCAGCCAAATTCGTCCAAAGGTCTCATCGCTGAGCAACCCTAATACGGCATCGATCACGCCACGATCGAAATGCATATGCTCAAACCTATAAAACTCCTGCACCAATTCGATCAGGGGATCGATATCAATAAATTCAGCTAATTTAAACGTAATTGCCATAAGCTAGATTTCAAGCAAGCCAAAATCCAGTATATTCCTTATGTATGCTGAAGTTGGTTAGTCCTCCCGCGATCGAGTGAGTGAGTTTTCATGGAAAAAATCGGTAAACGTCCAACCGCACTAATTGCGATCGTAGCTTATAAGGCCTTTACGGCAACGTTATTGGCAGTGACATCGATCGCGATCTTCTCAGCTTATAAGAACTACGATGGTTTGCTAGATTTCGCCGAATCGATGACGCTTTCAGGCAAACGCGGCATGATTGTTTGGGGGTTAGAGAAGGTCGTCAATCTCAGCCCTAAAACATTAGAGTTCAGTGCGATCGGAGCGGCAATCTATGCCATCGTCACGGCGATCGAGGCGGTGGGCTTGTGGTACGAACAGTCTTGGGCAAGGTGGTTGGTGCTGATCGTAGTGGGCATTAGCATTCCTATTGAAATTTTTGAGTTGATTAAAGGGATTGCGATCGTCAAGCTCATTGTCTTTATCTTAAATGTGGGAATCTTTTGGTATCTGCTGCGCGAGTTTCCAAAACTCCATCACAAATCCTCATCCTAAATTTCTGAATTCGCAGTCTGTCGGGGCAATTCATGAATTACCCCAACGAATAATTTCTAAGATGGAATATCTCGGCAGATGCGATCGACGCGCTTCAGTAGACTGGGTATCCGATAGCTGCCATGCATTGTCCGGATTACTTCCTTGGCTTCGCTAATGGGTAGACCAATGGCTGTGACGAACAGTGGCTTTTCACTGTCACCTCTACAGACAGCATAGTCTGGCGAAATCCCGCGAAAGAGCGTTTTTGCCACGCCAACAATGGGAACTTCACCGCAAAGCGCATCATAAAGATACTTACCCAAGCCAGGCTTAGAAAATCCGTCCAAATACACAAACCCATCGATCGCAATGCATGCAGGCTTTAATTGATGGACTTCAAGCAGCTTTAAGATACAGGGTAGTTCTCGCTTGTAAAATTGCCCAGGTTCGTAATCTTCAATGCTGTCGATCGCACAAGTTAACTCCTGTGTAGGATCTCGATCGCTCCAGTTTTCAAAGAGAATGCCACCTACGGTTGCGCGATCGCCTTTGTAATGAACATCCACGGCTAATTTCATCATTTTATTCTCTTAGCTGATTATTCTTTGGGAGGAGATGGATGGGAATTGATGATTTGAGCGAGGTGCAGGAGTTGTACTTCAGAAAGGGTAGGATGAATCGGTAAGTAAAGCACATTCTCAATGAGTTGCTTCGCTTGGATGAATGCTTCACCAATCGCTCTTAAACTAGTTGTCCCTCTTGTCGTATCAAATCCCTCTGCACGAATTTTTGCCATCAGTAAAACTGGATCGTCAATCATGATGGGAACTAGCCAGTAGGAATATTGTACGGCTTTACTTCCTGGGTAAAAGATGCGATCGCCGAGCAGAGAGAGGCATTTACGAGCATAATGTTCGTGTTTGTCAAAGTGAGAGATGTCTAAATGCTTGAGCCGATTCTGTAAAAGCCTGAGCATTCGATTTGGCGGACGATATCGCAAGTAAGATAGAATATCGCCTTTAGAGAATCCTCACAACCATCTATTTGCCCTCTCTGGAGTGATTTTCGAGCTACTGAGATTCTAATTTTCCTACTGCGATCGCTAGGGAAGTAAGTCGCGATTTCTGGAGAAGAGACTCTGCGATCGCTAGGGAAGAGATTCCCGATCGCTAGAGGAAAGTTGCGATCGCTGGGGAAGTAAGTCGCGATCGGAGTTGATGAAATGAGCAAAGTTTAAAATGGCAGCAGATCGAGCCTATTGACTTGACTCTCTTGCCTAACTCCTACAATACGATGACCACCACATCTCATCAAACAACCTTCCACGCTCAACTTTACGAACAAGACTTCTCGCTTTGGTTAGAGAAAGCCGTGCAATTATTGCAGGAAGGCAATTTGGCAGCATTGGATGTTGAGAATTTGATCGAAGAAATTGAAAGCATGGGAAGAAGTGAAAGACAAGCCGTTAAAAGTAATTTGGAAATTATTTTGATGCACTTGTTGAAATATAAATATCAGCCAGAAAAGCGTTCAAACAGTTGGCGCTACAGATTGCTAGAGCATCGTCGCCGCTTAGATGAAGCCTTTAAAACGAGTCCCAGCCTAAAAAGATACTTCTTACAGGAGTTTGACAACTGCTATCTTGGCGCAAGAAAGCTAGCTAGCGCAGAAACAGGCATGGCGATCGCTATATTTCCTCTAGAGCATCCCTTTACAGTCGAGCAAGTTCTAGACGAAGATTACCTGCCTGAAACGTAGCAATCAAAACACAGATTAAGATCCCCGTCTTTTTGGTAAATTTGCGAATACCCTTTACTAGCTTAGAAAAAGTCGGGGATCTGTGCAGTAAGTTTGAGCTAATTATTGACGCTGGTTTCTGCTTTTAAGCCGTTAATAATCTCCTCTAACTGTTGACTGTCAGCGCGATAGACCTCAGCGCAAAAATGGCAGGTTGCCTCAGCCCCATTATCTTTGGCGATCATATCTTTGAGTTCGGCTTCGCCAAACATTTTGAGTGCGCCCAATACCCGCTCTAACGAGCAGGGACATTGAAACTTCACGGGTTGCGTAGCAGGAAAGATATGCAAATTTAGATCGCCGAGAATTTCAGACATAATTTGCTCTAGGGACTTACCTTGCTTGAGCAAACTGGTCAGCCCCTCAGAAGCCTCAACCCGCGCATCAATTTGCGCCATTAAATTCTCATCTCTAGCGGCTTTCGGTAAAATCTGGAGCAAAATTCCTGCGGAAACATTTACACCCTTACGGCTTGACGCATCCCCATTAGGCAGATCGCTATCTCCAATAAATTCGCCCACCATCAGCTTAGAAAAGGTTTGCTCAGAGGAAGCTAAATACCAAGCGACATCCTCGCCAATTTCACCTGAAACCAGTTCAACCGTGCTCGCGAAAGGGTCGCCATACCCAACATCTCGCATTACCCTGAGAAAACCTGTTTTCCCGATCGCTTCCTGTACATCGGGATCGCCATCAGCATTGAGCGGTAAATCAAAACTGGGGTTCGCGACAAAACCTCTGACCGTGCCGTCCATGCCAGCATCGGCAAACACCAAGCCCAAATTACCATCGCCTGCCACACGAATATTTACCCGCGAATGGGGACGCTTCATACTCGAAGCTAAGAGTAAACTGGCACTCATGGCACGACCGAGGGCGGCAGTAGCAACCGTTGACAGTTTGTGACGACGAGATGCCTCATTGGTCAGTTGGGTGGCAATTACGCCGACAACCCGCACGCCACCATCAGCGGCAGTGGCACGAATTAGTTGGTCAACCATGCGTTTCCTTAAAAGGGGTTTAAATGTTTATACTCTCCATGTTACGCAAATCCACCCACGATTTGATCTGTCTAAAGACAAGAGCATTTTCCAGAATGACGTGAATTCGGGTTGAGGATTTCAGAATAAAGCAAGCCGACTGACTGGAACCGAGAGGTTTGATCCCCCTGCCCCTACAAAAGGGGGACAAGTAAATTCTCCGCCACCCTCAAATCAGCACTCAAACACTTGCCATCCTTGAGTGGGGAATACCCTCATTTCTTGAGTACGAGATAATATAGCTCGCCGTCATATTTGATCAGTCCTGCCCGTTGTTTTGGTACTTCTCCAGTACCCATAAAAATATCGACCCGTCCTGCGCCCTTAATTGCGCCGCCGGTATCTTGATCGAGCACAAAGCGGTTGACAGGGCGAAATTCATAGGTATTGGTAACGGGGTTTAAAAAGGGGAGTGGCGTGCGAATCAGGGCGATCGCACCCGCAGGCATGATCGATTTATCAGTGGCGATCGATCGCTCCGCTGTTACAGGCAGGTTCAAGCTACCGATCGCAGGGCTACCATTGGTCTCGCGAAAAAACACAAAACTCTGATTGCGATTGAGATACCCGACCAATTCTTGCGGATGCTTCTGGAAATATGCCATTAAGGACTGCAAAGTGACATCCTCTAGGCGCATTTTGCCATCGCGCACGATCGCCGCCCCAACAGAGGTATAGGGACGATCGGTTTTTCCCGCAAAGCCTACGGTGATTAATGAACCATCGTTTAAAACCAGACGGGCTGAGCCTTGAACGTGGATCAGAAATGCCTGAAAGCGATCGCTGAGCCAAGCAATTTCCAATCCTGCTAAACGTTTGCTCCCTTCCAACATTTCTCGGGTGGGATGGGGGCGTTCCCAAGTGTTAAAATCAGGGGGCAAGCGATAGATGGGATATTGAAACTCGCCATTGCGGGTGCGACTGGCTTTATAGACGGCTTCGTAATAGCCAGTAAACTGCACGGTTCCTTTGCGATCGAGTCCAATCGATTTATGTAGGTCAAACTCCTGCAGCACGGCTTTTTGCAGTTCTACAGCGTTGGGCGAAGTTTGCACCAATTGCCGAAATCGGATGAGGCTGCGTTCCATGCGATCGCGGCTAATCTCACCGACAGGATAGCGATCGGCAGCACTGGGCGTGCGAATATATTGGATGCTATAGTCAATCGCTTTGAGAAGTTGGGTGCGATCGCAATCAAACAGATCGTCCACCAGGCGATCGCTGAGGGGATTGATAGCTTGTTTGGGTAAAGGCACGAGCACCTGAGCTAATTTTGGAATTTCTATATTCTCTTGTTTAGAATCTTGTTTAAAATCTTGCGAAGGAACTTGTGTGGCTGCAAGACTGGGTAGCCCTGCCAAGAGAATTCCCAAACTCAAACTGAAAATTTGTCCGTTGTACATAGATAGTTCTTGATTTAATGACCGATCGCAGGAGGAGGCGCAACTACGGATATGGATGCGGGTGGATCGTTGAGCGAAAGCATCAACTGGGGCGTCTGAATCTGGTGATCGTCCCGCGTAGGCGTGACTGCCGTTCCGATCGCAAAAAACTCAATCACATGGGAACTCCAAGCATATTGATGCTCTTGGATATTTGCCCCAATAATCCCCTCAGCTTGGAGTTGAGAGGCTTCATCCTGCATCCGTTCCATGGCGATTTCGCGGGCATCATAGAGAGCTTGCGTGAAGTTAGGCATTTCCACATTTCTACCAATCGTTCTAAACCACTGCCCCAGCCCCTGATAGGCGACATGATAGACGCAGTTGCCCATGACCAATCCCAAGGGACGATAGCCCGCTCGTAATAATGTCCAGAAGTCCTGTCCAGACAGGTCGCTCGTAAAGGGTTTGTTTTGGACGGTACGGTAAGATATGGCATGGTTGCGAGCCTTGACAGCCGTTCCGATCGCCACAAACTCTGCCATATTCGGTTCCCAAGTCATATGTTTGGCAGTCAGGCGCACGCCCACAATCCCGTCAGCACCGAGAGCCTCAGCTTCTTCTTGCATCCGCGTCATTGCCAACTCGCGGGCGTGATACATTGCCTGAGAGAGGGTAGTCATTTCCATATTTTGGTTGACTCCTGCCCACTGAAACCCAATGTGATACATGGAGCAGCCCACCACCAAACCCAAAGGCTCGAACCCAGCCTCTTTAACCAAGAGAAACTCATTCACAGAAAGATCGCTGGTAAACAAATTGCTCTGCTTGCCCCCCTGCTGCATTCTGGTCATTCGTTCTTGGGCGTGGGGTGGCAGATCGGAGGCGATCGCAGGACGTGGAGAATTGGGTGGTTGGTTTGTCATATCGATAATTTTTAAGAGAATCTTAAAGCTAGGCTTAACAAGGATTTGGGAACGATAATTTGGGAACGATGATTCAGTCGCGATCGATTAAGAGCGCTTATTCAGGGGAGAAATCAGAAGGGTTTTGCCAATCGGGTTTTGCTGCGGCATCTCATCATCTGGTTGAATCGCCGTACCGATCGCCACAAAATGAACGAGCAGATCTTTGCAGGGGCCAACATTGCCCAAAAGGTTATTCAGGATGCTTGTCAAAGTTGAAATTAGGAAGAGAAGCACAGGAATAGCGAAAACACCTCCAGACTTAAGTAACGGAAAAAGTAAATTCATTAGTGAATTCATTAGTGAATTCATCAGAGGAGCGATCGCCTTATAATTCCCAGAAAATATAGCGATAAAGAAGGAGAGAAACAAACCCATAAAAAAGAATTGGAAGAGCAAACCCCAAAGCGACCTAGGTTGATAAACGAACACCTCTTCCTGTGCTTCGATCTGCATGCCGACGGCTCCTTTCGCGCCCAAGAGCTTGACATCTTCGGTCAATCGCAAAATTGCCAGTTCGCGAGCATCTTGAAAGCCTTGGGTAAATTGCACCACCTCTTGATTTTGTCGTCCCTGCCCAAAAACGCGATTCCAAAAAGAAGCGTTCGTGAGTTGCCTTGTGGCGCGATCGCTATGCACGTAATAGGAACAAACGCCAAACACCAGACCTTTGGGATGATATCCCGCTTGGTGGAGCTGCCAAAATTCTTGACCGCTCAAATCGCTCGTAAAAGGATTTTGCACGGCAGGAAATCCAGGCTTGCGAATCGCCGTTCCGATCGCGGTAAATTCCATCACACCAGGAATCCAAGTTTTGCGAGACTGCTTTAGCCGCACCCCGATCACGCCATGACTGCCCAAGAGGGCGGCTTCTTGCTGCATGCGCTGCATCGCCAGTTCCCGTGCCGTAAGTTGCGCCTGGGTCAAAACTTCGACCTCACCCGTGTGATTGCGATATCCCCAAAAGTTACGGTAAAACCCGATATGGTAAAAACTCGTGCCCATGACTAACCCAATCGGGTCAAAACCTGCCTGTCGCACCAGCAGGTATTCGTTCGTGCTGAGGTCGCTCGTAAAAAAGGGCTTGCCTGTTTGTTTGCGAATCCGAATTTGTTGGTCAAGGCGATGCTTGGCGACCGCAAAGATATTTCCTGTCTTGACATGAGTGGTGGCTGCGATCGGGCGCGATGGAGGTTTGCGGGTTGTCTGCTGGCGCGATCGCGTCGCGATCGTCACCCAAATTTTGTCGATGAGTCCCATAGGATTTGTCTAACCCCCAATAAATTGGTTTAAGCCATCGCGAACTTCAGTGCTCTGTGCTGCCAACCGAGCTAGGGCTTCCGCAACTTGGCGATTCCAATCTGCGCTTGTAAGCTCAGTGGTTTTGATCTTAACGCCACGCACCACCTTGATCGCCCGATTTGAGAGCGCACCGTATGGTTCTCGACTCACTTGGTAATGATAATCGTCAAAGCAAAGCGTCACCGTTTGAATGCTCCCCAAGCCAAACCAACTGCGCTGGACTTGGGTATTTCTGGGTAAAGCACCTTTTAATTTTTGAGCCAACTGTGTCAAGAGGGCATCTGTATCTCCGCGATCGAGGGAAAGTGAGGCAGCCAATACATCAACGGAAAAAGCTAGATTAAAGTCGTCGATCATAAAAAATTATGGGGCAAGGAGAGAGATGTTTAGGCGCACTCTCACCGCTCACCTTAACAATCCCAAGCGCTTCTGTCCAGTGGCGGGGAATACTCGCAGGAATTTTAAATTTTAAACAACGATAATTTGCCTGAAAACAACCCATAGGCTATTCTGTGCAATTTAAGACAAACCTGCGATCGCGTCCTGCAAGAATACACACCATACCCCTATGGCAACATCATCCCCAAGCGTCTCCAAGCAATGGTTGCGAGGACTTTTCTTTGTTTTGATGGCAACCCTATGCCTATCATTGCAGAATGTCCTCGTTAAAATCGCGCAATCGAAAACTCCTTTTAAGATATTTAGCGGACTATTCCCCGATGGGTTATTTAAATTGGGTGGATACGTTACCCCCGAGATTCTCGATCCGAGCAATCCGCTGCAAGTGCCGCTACTGATTTTACTAATTCGGATTAGTTTCGTCGTTCCCTTTTTGTGGATGATTTTGCCCATCGTGCATGAAGGTGCATTTTCTGAAGCAAGACAGGTGATTTCAGGCAAAGATAACTCCCTCAAGTTGAGAATTGTCGCAGCGGGTAGCTTTCTGTTTCTCTCGCAAATGGGAATTTATCTAGCCATTCCCTTAGTGGGGCCTGGTACTGCCGTCACTTTATTTTTCATTTATCCCACCGTGACAACGCTGTTGGCTTGGCGGCTGTTTGGCGAACGTCCCTCCCTAAAGCAATGGTTGGCAATTATCTTGATCTATATGGGTTGCATTTGGCTCACCTTCCCCTTTTTAGAATGTGTTGCACCGCAGCTTTTTGAGAATGCTGTTTGCAAGCCGCCTGTAATTAAAACAGAACCTTTTGGCATCCTGATGGCGTTGGCTTCGGGCGTAGTGTTTGCCGTTGAAGGGATCTTAGCCCAGTCTTGTTTTGGCAAGATCAGTCCACCTACATTTACAGGCTTGGTTTTCACAGTTGAGTGGGTGGTTTTGGCGATCGCTGCCGCATTTCTAGTCAAGTTTCAGGTCAATAGTGGGTTGCTATTAATGGGCTTGTTGCTTTGCATGGCAACGATGTCGGGCTATCTGTTTAATAACTTTGGCATTAAAACCATCGGTGCAGCTTCGACCTCGATTATTGGTTCTAGCGGCCCTGCGGTGACCTCTCTCTTATCTTTGCTCATTCTTCAAGATGTTTTGAAAATAGAACAATGGGTCGCGATCGCCGTGGTGACAATCGGTGTGATTTTGATGAATCTAGCTAAATTTCAAACGAAATCCACGCTCCCTAACCCCATAGGAACTGAAAAATAGCCATTTATGGCGCAAAATGCTTTCCTAGCCATCGATCGATATCTGTCAAAACCCGATCGGGAATTTCCCAAGGCAAAAGGTGGGCGGTCTGTGGATAGCAAATATATTCGCAGTTAGGCAAGCGTGAAGCAGTGTCGTAACTAGAGGCAGCGGTGATATGTCGATCGCATTCACCAGCCAACATCAAACAGGGAATCGCAATCTGCTCTAGGTCTTGTCTGCGATCGTAGCCTTGACGGAGTGCAGCCGAAAGGGCTTGCGTGGCAGAACGCGAGGTTTGCAGAAAGGCGCTAGCGCCTTCATGGGCAATGCGATCGTAGGCAAAGGGTGTATGTTGTTGAATTAAGTATTTCAGCAGCGATCGCTTACCGATTCGTTCAGTTGCCCAGTGCCAATGGGGAAAAACTAACTTGCTTAAGACAGCCAAAGCCGTATTGGCATATTCCCACCAAGGCACGCTTGGCAAACTACTCTGAGGACGCGCCGCCGTGGCAATTAAAATCAGCCCAACCAGTTGACCCGTAGCGAGTGGATCGGAATCTGTGGCAGAGCGAGATGCTTGCAAGGCTAACTCAAGTGCCAAAATCCCCCCCAGCGACCAGCCTAAAATAATATATTTCCCCTGCTGCTTTTTTAAGAGGTCGCTCAGATCCTCCACATGTACCTGCATGGAAAAAGGTTGACGATTTTTCGATTTGCCATAGCCTCTCAGATCGGGTGCCAAGATTTTTAAACCTCTGTTGTTTAAGTGTTCGACAAACACCGTCATCGCTGCACCGCTACCAGGATGACCATGTAAGCAAAGAACTGACAAATTCTGTAATGATAAATTTTGTGAAGACATACAGCCCAAGCGATCGCCAAAAATTGCTACTGGAACTCAGCTATACTAAAGCCACCTTGTAGGAGCAGTTAGCTTTACACCAATTCGCTACAAAAGTACAAAATATGATTTTTAGTGTAGCTATGTATATTGGTTAGACTAGTAAGGAGTTAATTTTGGTATATTTTTCCTACTAGTTACAGGCAAGAATCATTACAGTTTGTCACCTGTTATTCAATCTCTTTGAGTTGATTCCCTACTGCATTTGGCAGACTAACTGCCGAGGCTAGCCTCGGGGTTCATACCTTTGATTTATCTGTTAAATATCAGGTCATGAGATCGAGAATTTTCCCAACCCTTCATTCCTAGGGTTTATGTTAGTTTAAATTTTTTTAAAGCTCTGCTTAACTTCTAATTTTGCAATGTCTCAGATCCCAATAACCTTTAACAGTCATGAAGAGCCTGCTGCTACATCTACTTTCCTAGATGAACTGGACATGGGCGGCACGGTTCCAGCGGGGCAGGTTGTCACCAATATGACGCTCAAAAGCCTGTTGGCAATGCTGCGCCTCTTACTGGATTCCACAGGTATTGTCAAAGTAGAAACGCCGCATCTGAGTTGGAAAATTTTTATATATGGTGGCAGTATTGCCATGATCGAAGAGAAAAATGAATTTTTGCCGACTTTGTTGCGTAAATTCAAAATCCAAAAAATTAGAGCCTCCGATCAAGTTGAGTTAACCAAAAAGCAAAACAATAGCTATCAGCTCTATCAATTAATTAGTCAGATCTTTGAGCAGGATCCTGAGTCAACACGTCAAGCCTTAAAAGAAGTTTTATTTGAAAATTTATTAGCTTTGTATTTGGAGAATACTTTCTCTTTTGTTTGGCAACCAGCACCAACAAACACGCACTTTACATTACCAATTTGGCAGTTTTCTGTTCTAGAAGATGCAGCAACCCGTGGCGTGCAGCAATGGAAAAAATTTAGCTATGTAAACCATCCTTATCAAACTGTTCAGCTTTTAGATGAAGATCATACGATCGCCCATGTTCCTCTGTTTGCTAAGGTTACAAAAGGGGCACATCGTATTAGTGAAATTGCCGATCACTTCAAGCAACATGTTTCTCGAACTGCGCTTAAACTGGACAAACTAGCAGAGAATCGCACGGTTGCAATTTTACCTTTACAGGCGCGATCCCTAGTGCCTGAAGAAAGCAATTTGCCTTTAACCAATGACGAGATCGAGATACCCCGCGTGCTGATCGTAGATGATTCGCCGGTGTTACTTAAGCAGTTTGGCGAACTCTTAAAAAGCTGGGGTTACAAGATTAATCTGGTTAGTGAAGCCGCGAATGCTACGCAAAAAATATTGGAATACAAGCCCTCCATTGTATTTATGGACATCAATATGCCCGAAATCAATGGCTTTGACCTCATTAAACAAATTCGACGCCAATCTAACCTTTCTTCCATCCCACTTGTTTTGGTGACTGCTGAAAACAATATGGCAAACAATTTCAGAGCGAAGTGGGCTCATTGTCGTTTTTTGGCAAAACCTCGTACTTCTGCGGAAACTCAAGAGTTTAGAGAACAATTGCGGGCATTATTACGCGAACTCGCGCCACTCCCCACAGATCCCATAGTCTAATAATTTCAAACTCATTTTCTTGCTTTGGTTGATAGATAAAAATACTCACTTTGTTTATCTACTTGCCCTATGTGAAATCATCTACCAATAGTTATCAAAAGGATTCCAAATCCTATACTTTGGTGGAGATTTTCAGTAATAATCCAGTAATAACTTAGTAAGATTTCAAAAATATCCAATGCAGCTTTTGAAAATCCAGACATAGCTGAGAGCCACACTGCTATTCACGCACAGATTTATTATTTTTTGTATGAATTAACAGTAAAAGTTATAAAAAAATTGTCGATTATTTGTTTTTTGAGGATGCATTATCATTATATTGATGATAAAAAGCTTAAAAAAATATTCGCAAGTTATCATATGCACGAACAAGATTTATACTAAAGCCGCATTATATAAATAAGCTTGTGCATTGTATCCAATAAAACTAAAGTGAGATGCGTTTGATTGATAATATTTAAGATGCGGTCAATGATAAATTGCAATGATCTATCTTTCACAAGAAGTACTCAGCCAACCCGATGCGATCGCCATGTCCAGTACTCCGCAAAATTTGGGAAATAGCCCCATTACTGTAGCTGACAATCAGGTTGTTTCAGACGCTACATTACATATCCTGCTTGCCGCTATGCGTGTGATGAGCCGCTCAGTAGGCATTTTGCACATTGAAACAGCCTATCATCGGTGGCAGGTTTTGCTTAAGGGGGGCGGCTTAGTACTCATCGAAGAAGAGGGGCAGATCATCTCTACGTTAGTACGAAAGTATGCTGGTAAAGGATTGCAGTTCTCCCGCATCCCCGACTGGGAAAAAAAACAAGCAAATCGTCCTTTTTGCTTTCCCTTTGTGACCCAAGTCTATAGACGCTATCCCGATCACACAAAGCAAGTACTTCGAGAAATCATTTTAGAAAGTCTACTAGCGCTCCACCTTGAAGATAAGTTTTCATTTGTTTGGCAACCGATCAATGACTTGGCGATCGATCTGCCGAGCCTTCAGTTGGCATTACTTGAGGGCAATGCCAGCGGCGAAGCCAAGCAATGGCAGCAGTTTCAGTGCGTAAAGCATCCGTACCAGCAAGTTCAGCTTTTAGATGCGGCAAATTTACTCGCAAGGGTCGGTAACGACAATTTCCCACTATTTGCCAAGGTAACGACTGGGCAACATCGCATTAGCGAGATTGCAGATAGCTTTAAACAGCCCTTATTTCGTACTGCTCTATTACTGGATAAGTTAGCCCAAAAGAAAATTGTTTCGATTTTGCCCCTTGCCGATCGCCAATCCGCTGAAAAGCTAGGCGAAAGTGGTGGCATCAACTTGCCTTCAGCACCTAATGCGGGAAGCCTTGAGCCCAAAATATTTGTTGTGGATGACTCCCCTGTCCTACTCCGACAATTTCGACAGCTCCTAAGTGGCTGGGGGTATCAAGTTAGCCTTACCGATAATTCAGAGCAAGCAACTGATTTAATCGTTGCCTACGAGCCGAATGTTGTTTTTATCGATATTAATATGCCAGGGCTCAGCGGCTTTGAACTCATTAAACAAATTCGTCGTCAACCCCAATTGGCTTCACTGCCTCTTGTACTGGTAACTGCAGAAAATAGTATGACCAATAGTTTTCGGGCAAGGTGGGCAAGTTGTCGGTTTATTGCAAAGCCCCGTACCTCTGATGAAACCGAGAAGTTTCGTGATGAGTTGCGTGCCATGCTAAGGGAGGTTGCTCCTTTGTCTACCGATAGTTTAGTTTGAGCTTGAGAAATAGTTTTGATTGATCTATGTAGAAGCTAGGGGCGCCATACCTGTAAACCAGGATTTTAAAATATTTATGACAATCTCTGTCGTTAAGGTCAACCGCTCAATATTCGGTAAAACCCCATTAAATATTTAATTAGCTAATTCGTTATCGCAAGATATTAGAAAAATCTTAAGATTTTTTATGACAAACTCAGGAAATTTAGGCAAATAAACGGGGAATACTCAAAAGAAGACCATTTTCGCTTTGTGCCTTATGATAATGCTTAGAGAATGTACATTCCTTAGTTTTGTAGAGATAGTCCGAGTTTGATAGATATAATGGCTAACTTCTTAATCATTGATGATAGTGCGGCAGAAAGGCATCTACTGGCATCACTCTTACAGGGCCTAGGTCATACGGTTGATGTCTGTGAGACGACCAATGGAGCGCTAGAAAAAATTGTCCAAGGCAACTATTCGGCTCTATTTTTAGATATCGTGCTGCCCGATCAAGATGGCTACAAATTTCTCCGTGCACTCAGGGCCAACCAGCAAACAGCCGAGCAGTATGTCATCCTTTGCTCTACTAAAAAGACAAAACTAGAAGTAGATTACGGGCTGAAACGAGGAGCAAATGCATACCTAACCAAGCCCGTAAGCCGAGAAACATTGACGGAAATATTACAACAAATGAAATGAGTACAGGAGTTGGTTTGCTACTATCCTATAGCCGCTACATTCTTACCAACTTGGGTGAGCAAACCTTAGTGTTTCCTGATGCTTTTGTCAGAGAGGTGCTTTTAATCGATCGCGCTTCTATTCTCTCTCTTCCTTTTTATAACCCTGCGGTATTGGGGGTAGTCCATAAGCACGGGACTGTAATTCCTCTGCTGCTATTGCGCCAAGCTCTAGGAGAGCCAAAGGTGCTTGTACCTGAGACGCTAACTGTCATTCATGTAACTAACCTTGCTCAAGAGATTGAGGGAGTTGGACTGATTGTTGACAAGTTAGTGGGAAGTGTCACCTCAGAGCAATACGAACAAATGATTGCTCAGAAATTGGAAAGTTCTGCGTTGACTTCTTTGGAGAGCGATCGCTCTAGGGAAAGTACTCCTGACTCTGACTACATTCAGATCGAGTCTCTGATTTCGCAGATCCCAAGTCAGGTTTGGCAACCGCAGCGATGGCATATTCCAGCTACAGCATCGTAGAATGGCTAGATTCAAAAGTCCGAGTCTCAGAACTATATAGGTTCCGTAAACGCACATATTCCTGATTCAATCAATCTCTATGGCACTTACAACCAACCAACCTGCACAACCAGAATCTTCTAAGCTTTCAGGCAAGAAGCGTAAGAAGGCGATCGAGCAGTCACCAACAAAACAAAAACGTCCTTCTAGTGGAACGATTGGGGTTAAGTTGTTGGTTCTAGTTTTGGGGAGTACCATCCTCGGATTGGGAGCCTCAGGATATTTGTACTATCAGGAATTAACCAAGTCAGCACAACAGCAAATCGAGAAAAATCTCGGTCTTCAAGTCAGTGATATTGACGGAAAACTCGCTCCAGTTCAACAGTCCGCTCTCGATCTGGCTGCCTCTGTTAAAGCACTGCATGCGATGGGGATCAAGGATGCAGAGATCTATAAAAAGATGGTGTTCGAACATTTCAAGCGCTTAAACGTTGCGATCGCCCTCGGGATCGGTCAAACCTCTAATGCCTTAGTTACCGATCGCAAATGGTACTATCCTTCGTTTTACCGCGAACTGCCTAACGCCAAAGTTGACTTAAAAACAGTACAGCGTTTACCTGCACCAAATGCAGATGCGATCTATGCAGATCTATTTGAGGCAGACAACTACCCAGATAAAAAGTACTGGCGCGAATCTACAGCCAGCGAAGAAAGTCTTTGGCTAGAGCCCTATGAGACCAGCAATGGCACCATTGTGACGGCTTATGTTGCTCCGCTTTATAGTGACACCAAAAAATTACTAGGTGTGGCAAGAGCCGATGCAAGCGTTGCCTCTCTAACAGAAAAGATGGGTGGGAATGTGCTGGGAAATGCGGGCAACTTTATTGTACTTAGCCGTACAGGAAGTTTACTCTCCTATCCGCCCGAGCCTAATAAGGCTAAAGCTCGAGAAAGCTATGAAACAATTCCTGAATTAAAAGCTGTTTGGGCGCAGATCCAAGACAAAAAATCTGGGATCGTGCAGGTTGAAGGAAAATACTACGCCTTTCAGAGAATCAATCGTAATGGTTGGTTGGTACTGGCAGTACTACCGCAATCCTACATCCTAGAGCAAGTGCTACCGATCGCGGTAGGCACAGCAGCAGGAGTAGGAATCCTTTTAACTTTGATTGTGATTTTGTTTGTCCGATCGCTCAATCGTCGGCTCAGACCCATTATCAACGAATGTGAAAAGCTGGTTGAAGAAGCAGGTGGGGAATTACCAGTACAAAAGAGTAAGGATGAAATCGCTCATCTGGATGCCTCATTTAAAACAATGGTGGCACAACTCGCCAACCATGAAGAGCGCATCAAACAGGAAGTCACGATCGCTGTGCTCGAACAAGAACGCCTTAACTTGGCAAAGGCAGCGGAAAGAGAATCGGAAATCTTAGAGGGAGAGATTGGCGCTTTATTGGATGTGGTGTCCTCCCTTGAGGAAGGCGATTTGACCGTCGAAGCGGAAGTTAGCGATCGCGCCACAGGTCTAGTTGCTGACACGTTAAATCGTTTGCGGGAAAGGCTTTCCCATATTATTTCGAGCGTATTGGGAACTGCCCAAAGAGTTGCCGATGGCGCTGAAGATCTAGAAAAGCTAGCAAAAACAGTCGCGGAGAACACTGTTAACCAAGCCCAATCCGTAGCCGAGGGTCGTGCGCTCACAGAACAGGTGGCATTATCCGCCCAAAACTCAGCAAGTGAAGTCCAAATTGCCAACCAAGCACTACAGGATGTTCAAGCTACTGTGGCAACAGGTCAAGGCGCGATCGAGCAACTGACGGCTGGAATTACCGTACTGCAAAAAGGTTCGGCTCAGATCGTCCAAAGGATGAAAACCCTAGGGGAATTTGTCGGTCTTGCAGAACAGTTTGTTCAGGATCAGAGTCAGATCGCTTCTTTAACTCAGGTCCTGGCAATTAACGCAACGCTTGTAGCAGCGCGTGCTGCCGAACAAAAAGATCCCAAACAGTTTACGAGTGTTGCGCGAGAATTTGAAGCGATCGCAGGACAGGTAAACGATTTAGCAACACAAACCAATGATGGATTGACGGTTTTGCGGCAACGGACAAGTCAGATTCAGTCAGTTGTTTCTGCTGTTGATGCGGAAGTTCAAAATCTGGGTGGACTCGTTGCAGGGTTTACCTCAGGGGTTGAGCAGTCTCAACTTGCGTTTAACAGCGTTCAAAACACCACGACAGAGGTGGTAGAAGTTGGTCAAAGAGTTACGGAGTCAAGCTTAGAAATTGCAGTTGCCTCTGACTCTACCGCCAAGTATATGAGTGAGATTGCTACGTTAGCTCAGCGCACCGCCGATTTGACAGCCAATGCGAGAGAACAAGCGGAACAGATGGGGGATTTAGCCCAAAGTTTGCTTGAAGGCATCCGCTTCTTCCAGTTGCCTGATATGATGCAGCCAAGTAGCGATCGCGAGCCACTGGCGCTAAATCTTGATGCAAGTAGTACATCCCCTGACACCTTCCCTGACACCTTAGTTGCATTTCAAGCAAAACCTGAACTAGAGTCTGAGCCTAGTGTCGAGCTTAAGCTTGAGACTGAACTTCAACCCGACGAAGTTGCGATCGCGCAGCAAGATGCTGACGCTGACTTCTCTCCTAATGCCCTGCTTGAAGATCGATCGCAAACCGTTCCTTTGGTACCCGTGGCGATCGCTGCTACAGGTCTTTTGACCGTTGATGACACCACAACACCACAAATCGCTGAACCTAATCTTAATGAATATGCAATAGGTCAGGAACTTGTCTCCGTTACAGATGAAACAGATGAATTGATCTCTAGCGAGCTTCTGCAAGGTCAAGTAAGTTCAGGTTTAGATTCGGATGTAGAGCTAAGCGTAGAGTTGGGCGTAGAGCTGGATGTAGATTCAGCAATAAGCCTCGATACGATTCCAGAAATAAACCTAGAAACTCCATTGGAATCAAATCATCTTGAGATAGCAGCAACGAGTGATGCTAAGGATGTAACGGAGTCTGATGCATTTTTGGCAGATATTTCAACGGATCGTTTACAGCAACAGCATGCCGACCATGCTACTCCAGAAGATTCTGCACCAAAACGAAATGCCCTAGAAGATGATTTTCGAGGATTTAATCTACTTAAACCAATTGTCTTGTCTCGTCCTTTAGAATCTAAAGCTCCAAAAAACACCTCCAAAAGTGCTCCAAAGAGCGAGTCTGTGGAGCCAAGTCCTTTGACCTCTAAGGTTTCTGGAGATAGTGTACCTGCGATCGATACGCTAGAGTTGAATGCTCAAGAGACTAGTATTTCAGGATTGGAAGTTTCAGAGCCTGAAACTCTATCCGATGTTTTAAAGGATCGTACTACAACAGAAAGCTTCAACCTAATAGATACAGCAGCAGATGTATCAGAGCAAGAATTAGATGGCGAGCAAGAAATTGAAATAGATGCTTCCTATCTTGATGCCATGGCCGATCTTGCGATCGACGAACGATTTGATGCCATGATGATCGATCTCGATCTTGAAGCAACTGAGACTCCTCTAGATATTCCTCAAAGCCCTCAAAGTATAGACTTCACGGATGATACGCCAACTGACATTCTAAGTAGCATTAAACCTGATGACCCACGTTTAAATCTTGCTAATGCCCTTGTACCCAACATCTCTCTTGATGCGGATTCTGAACAAATGGCAAATCTTAGCTTTGACACTCCCGATCTTGAAGTTGAAGCTTTAGTAGAAACCTTAGCCAATGATTTAGAAGAAGCTCAAGCAGAAAACAAATTTGAATCAGCTTCTGACTTTGCCGATGATGTCATTGGGCTCAACCTTGAGGACGAAATCTTTCCACTCTCTCCCGATCTCGATCTTTATACGCTTGATACGCCAAACTTCGATGGCGAAACTTCGATGGGAACCGTGGTTAATGGGTTGGAGATTGTAGGTGCAGATGAAGTAGGTGCAGATGAAAGCGATAATATCTTTCAAAGATTCTCATCTCATACCGATCCTCTTGCCTCTACACTCTCTTTGGACGATGAAACACTTCCCGATCCTGTGCATGACAGGCTGGCGTTTCAGAAAGAATTAGACGATTCCATGGCTCTCCTTCGCGAGATTGAATCAGATTTCAATGCTCCTGTATCTAACCATGATTCATCAGCTCCTAATTTTGATGAGTCCAGCGATCGCTTCCTGTCTGAGGCTTCAGGCAATGGGGATATTACAGATTTGCCGTCAGATTTGCTAGGGTATGACTTTGCCGTTCCCGAACAAGTACTGGCAATAGATGACATTCAAGAGCCAGAAATTCAAGAACCAGAAATTCAAGAGTCAGAATTGGATCAAACATTCACCAACATACTCTCTGATGACTTGACTTCCTCTGATGACATCGCTTCTGATAACTTAGATCGAGAAACTCCAGAAAGTTTTTCTGCTGGCATATCAATGCCACAGCCTCCAACCTCTGATGCCGCCTCTTTTGATGGGCTGAAATCCTTCTCTGATTTTAGCGAAGATATAGATTTCAATGACCTGCCCATGACGGGGTTTGACGATCTAGATGAACCTACTCTCGGCATGCCTACCGACCCAATTCCTGTTGTCTATCTAGACCCTAGTTTTAGCTTCGAGAAAGAAGAGGAAACATCTAACGATGATGAGTTTAATGACTTACTGGATCTTAACTTTGATGAAGTTGGCGAAATCACCCTTGATGGTTCTAATCTAATTGAGCAGAAAGATGAACCAGAGCTTGAGTCTGAATCTGAGCCTGCTCAGTTTGCTGGCGCAGAGCCTGATGACGGTGATAGCGCAGTTTTCTTTGCGACTGCAGCGGAAGAAATCCTAGATATTTCGGGTGATGTGTCAAGTGATGGATCTATAGATGACTTCTCAGCTTTTAACGTTCAATTGGATGATGAATTTGACTCAGGTCTTGAAGGTGAAGTAGTCAGTGGGTTTAGTGATGAATCTGCCGATCCTTTATTAGAGGTTCAAGCAGATCCTGAAGTCAGCACTGAATTGATTGTCGATTTAACAGAAGCACATGGGCAAGCGTCGGATGTAGATCGAACATTTATAGCCCCATCCCTTGAGGATTTAGCACAAGAGACTTCAGAGATCTTTTATGCTGCTGATGTCTCCATTCAACAAACTTCAGATCCTACCAGTTCATCCTTTGATGGGTTGAAATCTTTCTCTGATTTTGGTGAAGATATAGATTTCAATGATATACCCATGATGGGGTTTGGCGATCTCGATGATGAACCTACCCTCGGCATGCCCACTGCTCCAATTCCTGTAGCCTATCTCGATCCTAGTTTTAGCTTCGAGAAAGAAGAGGAAACATCTAACGATGATGAGTTTAATGACTTACTAGATCTTAACTTTGATGAGGTTACTGAAATTACTCTTGATGGTTCCAATCTAATTGAGCAGAAAGAAGAACCAGAGATTGAGTCTGGGGGTTCTGAAGAAGGCGATCGTGCAGATCTGGTTACGACTGCGTCTGACGAATTATCAGATACATCTCTAGATGTATCAATGGATGACTTCTCCGTTTTTAACGTTCAACTAGATGATAGTTTTGGTTTAGATCTTGGCGATGCAGTCACGAGTGAGACTGGTGATGAATCTGCCGATCTGTCAGAGTTCCAAACAGTTCCTGAAGTCAGTGTTGAATTTAGTTTTGATTCAGTTTTTGATTCAGTAGAATCCGATATTCAGGAACCAGATGATCAAGAATTGGATATGAGTCAACCATTCACAGGTACGCCCTACGGAGACTCAGATCAAGATACTTCTGGATTCTTTTCGGCTACCATGCCAACGTCTAAGGAACCAACGCCTCCTATTTCCACCTTCGATGGGCTGAGATCCTTCTCTAGTTTTGATGAAGATGTTGATTTCAATGACTTTCCTGTTGTTGAGCTTGACGATATTCCCGATCTTACGTTAGGTGCGCCGACTGCTCCAATTCCTGTTGCCTATCTCGATCCTAATTTTAGTTTCGATCAAGACGAAGAAGTACCTAACGACGATGAATTTAAGGATTTACTGGATCTTAACTTTGATGAGGTTACTGAAATTACTCTTGATGGCTCAAACCTAATTGAGCAGAAAGATGAACCAGCGATCGCTTCTGTGTCAGATAATCGGGATTCTGAGGTAGAGAATGGGGAAGATGCTGCCCTTGAGCACCTATTGGATTCATCGGATGATACTTCTACAACGCTCCAATCAGATCGTGAGTTAACCGATGAATTAACTGCTGAGCTTGGGATAGAAATGACCTTTGAAGTTGGTCAAGAACCTACGCTCGTCCCAGAGCTTGAAGCAAACACTGAACAATTTGCAGAAGAGTCCATTAATAATTTTCAAGGACTAGAGCCAATCCAACCATTAGGAGAGAATCTCTATGAAAATTCGGATCAAGACACTTCAGGTTTCTTTGCTATTCCTATGCCATCGATTAAACCCAAAGTTGATTCCATGACGTCATTTGCGTCACTTTCAAACTTTGATGATGAAGAGGTCGATATGGATGCCTTGCCTTTATTCGATCTAGATCAAATCGATGAACCAGCATTTGGTGCTCCCAGTGCCCAAATTCCCACTGCCTCATACAAAGAGTCTGATTTTCGTGTTA
The DNA here is from genome assembly GCF_036349135.1 of Tumidithrix elongata BACA0141. Taxonomy (NCBI): domain Bacteria; kingdom Bacillati; phylum Cyanobacteriota; class Cyanophyceae; order Pseudanabaenales; family Pseudanabaenaceae; genus Tumidithrix; species Tumidithrix elongata. Next base: position 8,299 of record NZ_JAZBJZ010000011.1, on the reverse strand, counting down.
ACACCTTAGGTACTAATGTATTTTCCCATGACGTATTTGAAGATACCTTTAATGAGCCGCTAGATGGTAATTTTGATGATGTATTTGATGTCAATCTTGGTGACTCAAATGCGATCGCTAAGGAGACCGATCCAAAACCAGCTCCCAAACAAGCGCCCAAACAATCGCCTAGTCCATAGCATTTACAGGTGAGCCCCAAAGCAGAAATTCAGTCAAAAACTTAATTGCAAACAGCAGTGACTAGCAGAAATATGGGACAAATCAAGCCATCACCAAAACTTTCTCCAGTTGCTCTGAGAAATCTGGCTCTGAGAAGACAACAACTAGCAAATAGCAAAACAACTTTTGATGTTCCTAAACCTAAAAGCCAACAACATCAAAAGTTACATCAAGGGCAAGGACAAAAGACAAAATCTAGGCAAACTTCGATTCAGACTAAGTTGGGTTTTGCGCTAGGAATTACGGGAGTGCTCTCTTTACTGGGGCTAGCGGTGGCGATCGCGATCGTCGATCAAAATTTAAGAACCCAGTTGATCGCACAATCTAAATCTGAACTTTCGGTGGTTGCGACTAACTACAACATCAAAGTCAATCAGATGGCATTTGGTTCGAGGGGGCAGTCTGAAAATACAGCAATTATTGCGGCTGCCGCTGCCAATAAATCTAACCCAACCGTAAAGGCGATCTTGGCAAATGAAGCGACCGTTCGTGATATTGAATTTGTCACGTTAGTGAATCCTAATAAGCAAATTATTGATTCAGCGAATTCCAGTCGCATTGGTAGTGAATTCGATCCCAGTGGTTTAGTCACACAGGCTCTCTCTACAGGTAAACAAACGATCTCCAGCGAAGTTATCACTTATGAAGATCTTGCCGCAGAGAATTCTCAATTGGCGGAGAGGTTAGGCAAAAGTGCTGCCGATACGCCTAATTTTTTAGTGCGCTACGTGGTTACACCCGTACGTTCTAGCGATCGACAATTGCTGGGTGCTCTAGTTTTTGGAGATGTGATTGCGCAGCCTAAAATTGCGATCGCCGATCGCACGAACCAAACCTTGGAAAATGGATTAACCCTAATTACAGTAAAGGCCGCACCTATCCTTGGACAAGTTCGCCAAGAAGGTCAGGTTCGACTCTTATCCAGCTTTTCTGCGGATCTAATTAATAAAGCTCTCAACCCAGTCAATAAGACCACCATTGCATCTTGGCAAGCCTCAGGGGGTGCAACTTTTTCTCACTTGGTTCCTAACGCTTTAGTCTCTCAAGATGCGGTCATTGATGGTCAAACCTTTACTTTAACGGCTTCTCCAATTTTAAATGCTACTGGTAAGCCTGTGGGTGTGATGTTGCGCGGCACGAGCCATAAGCAATTGAATAGTTTGCTCTCTCAAGCCGCTTTATTAATTGTAGGATTTGGTGCTTTTCTAGCCGTGGTAGGTTCTCTTGTAAGTGTAGCGATCGGGCGCAGTATCAGCAAACCCATTAAAAAACTAGAAGATGTAGCCCGCGAGTATGCTCAGGGAAATTTATCTGCAAAAGCTGAAGTCAAGTCAATGGATGAAGTTGGTGTCTTGGCAACTGTATTTAATCAAATGGCTGACAGCATTAGCCAAAGAGAAACCGAGCAAATTGAGCTGCAATCAGAGACATCTTTGCAAAATTTACTGATGCAAGAAGAGGTCGCACAGTTATTGGATGTGGTTTCCGATCTGGAAATGGGGGATTTAACGGTGCAGGCAAAGGTCAGCGATCGCGAAACTGGGCTGATTGCGGATACGCTCAATCGCCTAATTGAGCAATTGGGCGAAGTCATGTCAGCAGTATTGCAAACGGCGCATCAAGTCAATCAAGGGGCAGAGCTTCTAGAAACGCAAGCGATCGCGGTTGCCCAAAACGCACAACAACAGGCAAAATCGGTGGTAGAAGTCCGAGAAGGGATTGATAATATGAACCAACAGGCGCAAAAAGCCTCCCTTCAAGCGGTTTCGACCAATAAAACTGTACAGACAGCCCAAATTGCTGTCACCAAGGGTCAGCAAGAAATTGCCAGTTTGCTTGCTTCGATTAACTCCCTCCAAGCAGGGACGGTGCAAATGGTTAAGCGGATCAAGAACTTGGGCGAGTTTGTGGATTTGGCAAAACAATTTGTACTCGATCAAAAGCGGCTGGCATCTCTCACCCAAGTTCTAGCGATGAATGCTTCGATGGTAGCAGCACGAGCCCTCGAACAAAGAGAGCCCGATCAGTTTGCCAGTGTAGCCAAAGAATTTGAAGCGATCGCCAATCAAGTCAATAACCTAGCAACCCAGACCAATCAGGGTCTGATTGTGCTACAACAGCGTACGGGCTTTGTTGAAGTCGTCGTATCGGGGATCGACCAAGATGTGCGAGATGTTAGCGGTCTTGTCGAGGAATTTACCAATAGTATTGAGTTATCCAGTCAATCCTTTAATAATATTAAATCGGCAACAGAGCAAGTAGCAGAAATTGGTCGCTCGGTTATGGAGTCGTCTAATTCCATTGCTAAAGCTGTTAAGCTCAGTCTGAGTTCGATACAAACGATCGAAGCGGTAGCAGAGCGATCGGCCAGTCAAGCCCGTTTTACGCGCGAGCAATCGGGCAAGATGGGAGAATTAGCCCGACAGTTGCTTGAAAAAGTACAGTTTTTCCGTTTGCCCCAGCAACTACAGACCCAGCCTAGCGATCGCAGGTTAGAATCGGTTGACACCCAATTTATCCCGATAAATTACCTAGACCAAAAAGTTGAGAATGAATACACAACCCTTGAAGATGTATCGCTCTTGACTGGTAGGAATAGTAACTGAGGAGGATACTAGAAACAATTCTCTACCCAGATAGAAACTGACAAAATGTCCAATAATTTTGACATCCAACAGCTACAACAGGAACTGCTCGATCTATTCGAGTTAGATACTGAAAAGTACTTACAGCTCTACGAAGAAAAAGTACAGCAGCTGAATGCAGAATCATGGAAAGATGACATTCAGCAAATCTATCGTTGCGTGCATACGATTAAAGGGGGAGCTGTCACCGTAGGAGCCGAGCCACTTTTGGAGGTGGCAACCGTTTTAGAAGATCTACTCTCCGATCTGCGCTACATCGATTTAGCACCGCCCTTAAAAGATGGCAAGCTCAAGCAAATTCTCACGGAATCGGGTGAGTTTTTGGTTGGGAGCATTCGCATGTCAGCAGTTCCTTCTGCCGCGATCGCAAGGATTCAAGACTTACGCAAAGAGGTGCAAACAAGATTTTTACCTGAGTGGAATGAATATAGCCAACTCCATCAAGAGTTTGCCGAGCAAGGCTTTGATTTAATGGTGCTTGACTTAGAGATGGCTCTAGAGACTCTCCCTTTGAACGGTCAAATTCCCCATGCCACCCTTGCGATCGCAAAGCAGACGATCCAGCAACTTCAAGAAATTGGTGTCGATTTAAGGTTAGGTAAAGGCTGGGATCAAACGATCGCTCAAAGCCAATTGCTCTTTGAGCAGCCCCAAGCCAATTTCTGGGTAGCCCATTGGGGTAACTATCTCAAATCACTCAAAGAATGTGCCAAGCATGGCGGGATCTTCACTAAGCGATCGCCGAGTCCTTACAAAATTCCCGAACATGTAGCCAAGCCTCTTCCCAACTCCTCCAATACTTCCGAAGAACTCGCCACCACGGATTCCCTAGAGCAAGAACTACTGGATCTCTTTTACTTAGATACACAAAAAGATCTGCAATTATATGTAGATACAGTAGCGCAGCTTAAGGCAGAGTCATGGACTAAAGACATTCAGCAGCTTTATCGTTCCGTACATACGATTAAAGGTGGCTCAGTCACAGTGGGCGCAGAGAGGATTTTAGAGATTGCTACCGTTCTTGAAGATCTACTTTCAGACTTACGGTTTCTAGAAATTTCACCCCCACTCGCAGATGGGAAGCTTCAAAAGATTCTGACTGAAACTGGAGAATTACTGATCGGTAGTCTCCAATCTACCCATGCCCAAAGCTCCTCCAATGCAATTCAACGGATTCAGCTTCTCCATGAAGGTGTTAAGCGAGACTATCTGAGTGGGTGGAACGAACAAAAGCAGCTATATCGTGAGTTTGCCGAGCAAGGCTTCGATCTGGTAGTTCTGGAGCTAGAGATGGCGATCGAGCAGTTGCCAGCTTCAGGGAATGTGCCCTTAGGCACGGTAGAAACTGCCCAGCAGACCTTGGCGCAGTTGGCAGAAATTGGTACGGATTTGGGATTTGCGGCGGAATGGCAAAATCAGCTACTGCTAAAGGGACAAACGCTCATTGCTAATGCTAACGTGACGGCTTGGGCAGAGCAGTGGATGCCTTACCTGCGATCGCTTAAAGAAGCCGCTAAATTGGGTGGGCGATCGCCGAAATCTCCAGCCCCAGTAGCTCAACCTGTTGTTCCTAAAGCACAAGATTCCCCCAAAGATCCCGTTCCCAGCAAGAAATCGGCCAAAAAGAAAGCACCAACATCGCCAACATCGCCAACCACAACTTCCACGGCGAATATTCAGATTCCAGTTCCCCTAGAACGTTTAGACCGCTCTTCGCAGTATCTTGTGGAAACCTTGATGGCAGCACGTTCGACCCAAGGATTTTATCAGTCCGTGCAAGCTAACCTGATGCCACTTGTAGCGCTCGCTCAAGATAGCGTGCAATATATCGGTCAATTGCGAGATGTCCAGGATGACTATGCTCTTTCAGAGGTTTCTAATTCGCAGGATGGTCTCAAAGTGGAACGCTATCGCCAAGGATATCTGGCGATCAATCGTTTGTTAGAAATCAGTTTGCGATTGATTGAGTTGGGAGCAGAAACAGGGGAAGCTTCTAGGCGCACCACAGAAAGTCTCCAAAAACTCGATGTCAGCCTGCGCAGTTTACAACAAACCCTCGAAGAGAGTCGCCTACTACCCTTTGAGGCGCTCAGTTTTCGGGCAAGGGGAATTTTACGCGACTTAACCACTCGGATCGGAAAGCCCGCTGAGATGTTCGTGCGGGGCGAAAAATTGGAATTGGATGCCGGTACGCTGCGCAAGCTGGAACCGATTTTGCTGCATTTATTGCGAAATGCCTACGATCATGGGTTAGAGAGCCGTGAAGAGCGTGCCCGTAAAGGCAAGCCCGAACAGGGTAAACTCGAAATTGCTTTGGTTCGTCGTGGGAACGTGTTTCTCTTGGAAGTCAAAGATGATGGTAAAGGCATCGATCCAGAACAGATTCGTAGCATTGCTCAAGCAAAAGGCTTGCCACTCACAGATACAACAACTCCATCTCGGTTGCTGGATGTAATTTCTCAACCAGGTTTTACCTCCGCTCAAGTCGTTACCAATATTTCTGGACGGGGCGTGGGAATGGATGTGGTTGCCAATCAAGTGACAGCCTTGGGCGGTCAGTTGCGGTTGCATTCTGAGATCGGTGTGGGCACGACCTTCACAATCCAAATTCCCGTACCACAACTATTTGTGCGCTGTATGCTTTTACAGACAGGCGATCGCGTCTTTGCGATTCCCACTGCCGAGGTTTTTACCACGATGCTGTTAGGCGATTTACTCTGGAAACGGGTCGATGCCAGCCAAAATAAGCCCTATACCTTGACCATTTCAGAAAATGCTGGCGAAACGCCTGCACTCGACCTATCTCAGTATTGGTTTGGGGATGCTGAGGTGCGGCCTGTGTTACCGAATGCGATCGCAGTGCGTGCCAAACGTTTAGACAGCGATCGCGGGGTTTGGTTTGTCGCTGATGCTCTAATGGGGCAAAGCGATCTGCTCGTCAATCCTCTACCTTCCCCCCTGATTGCCCCCGCAGGGATGGTTGGCGTGAGTCTGACCTCTGAGGGCAAAATTATTCCTGTGCTTGATGTTCTATCTCTCATTGATGCCCTATTGGTTGAGTCCCATGCGGGTGCAGCCGCGATCGCGAGTATGGACAAACCTATCCAAACCGATGCCATCGCTTCTGGGGGACTCGTTGGTAGACAGATTGTTGTGGTTGATGATGCTGCATTGATGCGCCGACGCATTGAGAGTAGTCTGAGTTCGCAAGGCTATAACGTTCGCACCTGTAGTGATGGTCAAGAAGCATGGGAATGGTTGCAGATTCACACCCAGCCCTCTGTCTTGATTACAGATATTGAAATGCCTAGAATGGATGGCTTCACCTTGATCGACCAATGCCGTCAAGCTGGCATGGATATGCCGATTTTGGTGATTTCCTCGCGTTTAGCCGAAGAATGGTCTAGAGAAACGCAGCGACTCGGAGCAACTGACTATCTCACAAAGGGCTTCGCCACCCCTGAGCTTTTGCAAAAGGTAGCCTCTTTGCTAGAACAATCTAGTAGCCGCCAGCCTTTAGGGGTATGATCTGACGTGATTTCCAGATCGGTGGGAACAAAATCTAGTCTGCTATCGATCTGTAGTCATCAGTCAAACTATGGTGCAGTAAGCCTATCCGATCTCAAGATATGGATGCTGGATAGTGCCATACCAGTTGGCGATCGCGTGTGATTTGTAGAAAAACGAAGGATAGGAAAACCACATGAAGCTGCGTAAATTCATGCTTTTTTTTGGGCTGGGGACAACAGGGTCGATCGCGGGGAAAATATTACTCAAATTTGCTTTGTTTACGTTGCTCCTTAGTGTTTTTGCAGTTACTACAATTTATGCGCAGTCCCAAATCTTTGGCGTTCCTGGTCGCAATGGCATGGATGGTCGAAGTGGTCGTAACGGATTGAACGGACAGGAGCAAGTTATTCGGGCAGGCGATCGCTCGATCGCCTATGACCTATCTGGGGGGGAAGGCGATGATGGCGAAAATGCATCACTGGGAGAAAATGCCACCCAATGCCAGCAGCCACAACCTGAATTCAGCATTATGGGCGCACAGGGTGGGAATGGCGGCAACGGTGGAAGTGGGGGCAATGGTGGGAACGGCGGCAATGCTACGATTTATTTCGACGAGATTTCTCAGCTAAAGAATGTTCTGCTTAAAAATAATGGCGGTCGTCTCAGACGCGGTGGGTTGGGCGCACAGGGGGGCAATGGCTGCACTTGTCAACAGTCCTCATGGGAAGTTACTTACTGCACATGGGAATTGCGATCGCAACCCATTAAAGATGAAAAGCAACCTTGGCAAGCCATTCGCCAAAGAACGACTCTTTGTTCTGGGATTCCTTTTTTAGGCGACAACGAGCCTAGTAGACCCAGCCATGTAAGCTCGGATAATAATTATCGCTATCGTTGGCACTATATTGGTGTCGATCGCCGCGATCGCTACACCTGCACGAATGGTAGCCAAGGTCAGAATGGCAGAAACGGAAGTGATGGGACTCTGGGTGCCTATGGTCGTGTTTGGTTAGTTCAGGGAACCACGATTCCCACAGAGAAGCTCACCCACAGTGAAAAGGTGTCTACGTTATCAGGAAAAACTATCCCGTTCGTTAAAAATAACTGGTTAGATAAAAATGGGCTGGGGCAACTCCTAGCGTCGGGCTCAAATGTGAGCGATTCCTACGCATTGCTCGATACCAAACGGCGATCGCTCAAAGTCGTCTGGGCAACCGAAAAGAGTTTCACCGATCTTGGCGATCCTGCGATCGAATCTACAATTGCAGCTTCAGGAATGCTAAACCTCACAATCCCTGGGACGTTGGAATCAGATGTAGATATCCAAAAAGATACAACCGTTGTAAAGATCGCGAATGGAATTCACCCAAATCGACTGCGGCAATTTCAATTTAAGGGATTCTATCTTTTCAAAGATCCCAGCAAGATCTATTTGGAAGATCGCGGCAACCTTCTCAATGAGTTGAAGCAGGTCAAGGTGACGGTGAGTCTCTACGATCGCAATGGCAAGCAAATTGGAAATAAGCTTAAAGAACTGACCTATGCGATCGCACCCAGAGTAGAGACGCCCAAAGGAGTTTCCATTGCGAATAATTCCTATACCCTCGACTTTGGTGACGCTTTTAGTGCTCTGCTTAAACCAGACAAACCGATGGCTTACGTTATCTCTATCGATCAAACCACAATAGCTGGAGCCACCTATAATTCTGGAATGCAAGTAAAATTTGTAGTTGGCAAAATCAATACCAATCCAGAAGTTGAACGACTTTGATTTGACAGCAGTGTCTCAGGGTGGAAAGAATTTGTTAGTTTCATGGAACATCACGCTAACAAGCGATCGCGCAGTCAAGTATTTTGATTTCTTCAAATTCCAATACTTCGGACAGTTTTAGAAAATAGAGAAAAAAAGCCATTCATCGTTTAAG